>NZ_JBHWHV010000011.1:0-192363 GCF_042732375.1 Streptomyces sp. NPDC059785 | reverse complement strand
GCACGGAGAACGTGCCGCGCCCCCGCCCAGTTGTATGCCGTTGTCCGCCGTGCGACTACCGCCCGGCCGGGACCGGACGGATCACGCCGTGCCTCCGCGCGGACGGATCAAACCGTGCCTCCGCGCGGACGGATCACGCCGTGCCTCCGCGCGGGCGGATCAAACCGTGCCTCCGCGCGGGCGGATTACGCCGTGCCTCCGTCCAGTTCGAACCACACCGACTTGCCCACGGCGTGCGGCCGTACGCCCCACGCGTCCGCGAGGGACTGCACCAGGACCAGTCCGCGGCCGTGCGTACCGTCGTCGGCGTCCGGTACCCGCAGCCTCGGCCTGCGTCCCACGAAGTCCCTTACCTCCACGCGGAGTCCGCCGAGCGGTGACACGGTCGCGGTCAGTACCGCGTCCCGGTCGGTGTGTATCAGTGCGTTGGTGACGAGCTCACTGGTCAGCAGCTCGGCAATCTCCGATCGTCCGGGGCGCCCCCAGCGCCGCAGCAGCTCTCTGAGCGCTTTGCGCGACTCGGGCACCGCTTGCAGGTTTCCCCGTCCCAGTCTGCGCCGGAGCCGGGCCGCGACCGGTGGCTCCGCCGTACCGTCGTTCACTTCTTCCACTGACTTCGTCGAGGCCGTCCCGATGGTCACGGGACCACCCCCACGTGCATGACTTTTCATGACCCCCGCCCGCACGCCGATGCCGGATACCCCTCCTGCTCGAACACCTTCACGGGGATCCATGCCCGCCTACTGAACGTGACAGTCATAGTGAAACCTCAACGACTCGTCATGACGCGGCGGACGTCCGACGGCGCGCCGGGGAAGCGACCCCTCGCACACCGTCGTACGGGCCGCAGGAGCCGCCGGACCGGGCCCCCGGACAGGGGGGACCGGGTCCCCGGGCAGGAGGGTCCGCCGTACGCCGCCTCCGGCGTCCCGCTGAAGGGAATCCGTCCGCGGCCCCGTCATCCGGCCGCGGACGCGCCCGCGAAAGACGGAGAACGGATGCGCCTGCTGCCGGAGACGGCGGCCAGTCCGGCGCGAGACGCCCCCTACGGGCGGGGCACGTTGCGCAGATTGGAGCGGGCCATCTGCACCATGCGGCCGACGCCGCCGTCGAGGACCATTTTCGAGGCGGACAGCGCGAAGCCGGTCACCATCTCGGCGCTGATCTTCGGCGGGATGGAGAGGGCGTTCGGGTCGGTGACGATGTCGACGAGGGCGGGGCCCTTGTGCCTGAAGGCGTCCTTCAGGGCCCCGGCGAGTTCCTTGGGTTTTTCGACCCGGACGCCGTGGGCGCCGCAGGCCCGGGCCACGGCGGCGAAGTCGGGGTTGTGGTTGCCGGTGCCGTGCGAGGGCATCCCGGCGACCAGCATCTCCAGTTCCACCATGCTCAGCGAGGAGTTGTTGAAGAGGATCACCTTCACCGGCAGGTCGTACTGGACCAGCGTGAGGAAGTCGCCCATCAGCATGGCGAAGCCGCCGTCGCCGGACATCGAGACGACCTGCCGCTTCCGGTCGGTGAACTGCGCGCCGATCGCCATCGGCAGCGCGTTAGCCATCGAGCCGTGCGAGAAGGAGCCGATGACCCGGCGCCGCCCGTTGGGCGAGATGTAGCGCGCGGCCCACACGTTGCACATACCGGTGTCGACGGTGAAGACAGCGTCGTCGTCGGCGAGTTCGTCGAGGACGGAGGCGACGTACTCGGGATGGATGGGTACGTGCTTGTCGACCTTCTTCGTGTACGCCTTGACCACGCCCTCGAGAGCGTCGGCGTGTTTCTTGAGCATCCGGTCGAGGAACCGCCTGTTGCCCTTCTCCCGCACCCGGGGCGTCAGACACCGCAGCGTCTCGCGCACATCGCCCCACACGGCCAGGTCGAGCCGGGAGCGGCGGCCGATGACCTCCGGCCGGATGTCGACCTGGACGATCTTCACGTCGTCCGGCAGGAAGGCGTTGTACGGGAAGTCGGTACCGAGCAGGACCAGCAGGTCGCACTCGTGGGTGGCCTCGTAGGCGGCGCCGTAGCCGAGCAGCCCGCTCATCCCGACGTCGAATCGGTTGTCGTACTGAATCCATTCCTTGCCGCGCAGCGCGTGCCCCACCGGGGACTTGATCCTCCCGGCGAACTCCATCACCTCGGCGTGCGCGCCCGCCGTGCCCGCGCCGCAGAACAGGGTGACCTTGTCGGCGGCGTCGATCATGGCGACGAGCCTGTCGATCTCGGCGTCGCCGGGCCGGACGGTGGGCCGGGAGGTGACGAGCGCGGACTCGGACGGTTTCTCCGGCGCGGGCCGCCCGGCGACGTCGCCGGGCAGTGCGACCACGCTCACCCCGCTCTGCCCCACGGCGTGCTGGATCGCCGTGTGCAGCATCCGGGGCATCTGCTGCGGGCTGGACATCAGCTCGCTGTAGTGGCTGCACTCCTTGAAGAGCTGGTCGGGGTGGGTCTCCTGGAAGTAGCCGAGGCCGATCTCGGTGGAGGGGATGTGCGAGGCGATGGCGAGGACCGGGGCCATGGAGCGGTGAGCGTCGTAGAGCCCGTTCACGAGGTGCAGGTTGCCGGGGCCCGAGGACCCGGCACAGGCCGTCAGCGCGCCACTGACCTGCGCCTCCGCACCCGCGGCGAACGCCGCGGTCTCCTCGTGCCGTACGTGGATCCAGTCGATGGCCGGGTTGCGCCGGACGGCGTCCACGACAGGGTTGAGGCTGTCCCCGACGATCCCGTACAGCCGTTTGACACCGGCGCGGGTGAGGATGTCGACGAACTGCTCGGCGACGTTCTGCTTGGCCATGACTTCACGTGCCCTTCGGTCTCCGGTGCTCCGCGGATCCTCTCGGGTCCATGAATTCACAGGAGCGGGCGTTACGCCTGTCACGTCTCCCAGACGGCCGCCGCCGTGCGGTCGTCGGCGTAGCCCTTCACCCGCGTCTGGCTGTCCGCGAGGAAGCCGGTCAGCCCTGGGGGGCCGCCCGTCGACCAGCGCTCCGTCAGGTACTCCGCCAGTTCGGGTTCCCCGCGCAGCGGCTCCGCGAGGCCCTCGGTGCACAGCAGGAGCGTGTCGCCCGGCCGGGCGACGGAGGCCCGGAAACGGAAGGGGGCGCGGGGCGGTTCGGGGGCCGGTTCGTACGGGCTCGGGGGCGTCGCTATCCCCAGGTCCATGGTGAGCCGGTCGCCCTCCGGGGTCTCGTGGGGCAGCGAGCCGAAGCCGACCACGGCCTCGCCGGTGACGTCCGCGACCCGCGGCTCGATGTCCTGCCACTCGCCGTCCCGCAGCCGGAAGAGGCCGCCGGCGCCGATGCCGAAGAACACCCGGGTACGGCACTCCGGGTCGGCGGGCAGCAACAGGCACCGCAGCCCGGCCGCGTACTCCTCCGGCTCGATGCCCTGCTCGGCGGCGCTGGCGCGGAGCTTGCCCAGGCTGCGGTCGGTGAGGCGGTGCAGGCCCGACTTCAGCTCGCCGCGCCGGCCGGCCCGGATGTCCTCGGCCAGCCGGGCGTGGCTGCGGCCGACGGCGCGGCCGATCCAGCGGCACGCCTCGGCGGCGGCGCGGTGCGCGCCGGGGGTGGCGCGGGCGCCGGTGGCCATGGCCACGAGGAGCAGCGCCTGCTCGCCGGTCCCGAAACGGGCGGTGAGCAGGGAGTCGCGGCGCGGCTCGCCCCGGTACCGGGCGGAGTCCCCGCGCACGGACACGGCGCGCAGCGTGCACGCCCCGTACCGCGCCCCGTCCAGCACGGTGTCCGCGACCAGACCGTCCAACTCATCGGGATCGGCAACGGGCAACACGGTGGGTTCGGCGTCGTAGGTGGGCGGCCCGGAACCTACGTATCCGACTTCGGGGGTACGGGGGGTGGACCGGCGGGGCTTGGGGGCGAGGGCGGGCCGGCGGTCCGACTCGTGGTTCGGCCCGTGGTCCGGCTTGCGTCCCGGGGTGGGACCCGGGTGGCGTTCCGGGGTGGGGGTGGGGCCGGAGGAAGGGGAGTCGGAGGGAGGAGGGTTGGAGGACGGGGAGTTGGTGGGGTGCGGGTCGGAGGGAGAGGAATTGAGGGGAGGAGGGTTGGAGGACGGGGCGTTGCTGGGGTGCGGGTCGGAGGGGCAGGGTTCAGCGGGGCGTGGGTCGGAGGAGCGGGGGTTGGGGACAGCGGGGGGCACGGAATCGCTGGGCCACTTGCCGCCGCCGGGGGCCTCCTCATCGCTCGGCCAGTCCTTGCCGTCGGGCGTCTCGGTGTCACTGGGCCAGTCCGTGCGGTCCGGCGCCTCGGTGTCACTGGGCCAGTCCGTGCCCTCTGGCGTGCGTTGGTCGCTCGGCCAGTCCGTGCCCTCTGGCGTGCGCTGGTCGCTCGGCCACCGCTCGCCGCCGGGCGCCTCTGTGTCGCTGGGCCACTTCCGGCCGCCGGGCGCCTCCTCGTCACTGGGCCAGCCTCCACCACCGGGAGCTTCCTCGTCACTGGGCCAGTCCCCACCGTCCGGCGCTTCCCCGTCGCTCGACCACCGGCCGCCGCCGGGCGTCTCTGTGTCGCTGGGCCACTTCCGGCCGCCGGGCGCCTCCTCGTCACTGGGCCAGCCTCCGCCACCGGGAGCTTCCTCGTCGCTGGGCCACTTCTCACCCCCGGGCGTCTTTCCGCCCCGGGGCCAGTCCCCGCCCTCCGGCGTCTCCGTGTCACTCGGCCAACCCGCACCGCCGGGCGTCTCCGTGTCGCTCGGCCACTTGCCGCCGTCAGGCGCCTCCTCGTCACTGGGCCACTTCCCGCCGCCGGGGACCTCCTCGTCGCTGGGCCACTTCCCGCCCTCGGGCGTTTTTCCGCCCCGAGGCCAGTCCCCACCTTCCGGCGTCTCCGTGTCGCTCGGCCACTGCCCGCCGCCAGGCGCCTCCTCGTCGCTCGGCCAGTCCCCACCCTCCGGTGTTTCCCGGTCGCCCGACCACCGGCCGCCGCCCGGAGCCTCCGTATCGCTCGGCCACTTCCTGCCACCAAGCGCCTCCTCGTCACTGGGCCACTGCCCGCCGCCGGGGACCTCCTCGTCGCTGGACCTCTGCCCGCCCCCCGAGGCCTCCTCGTCGCTCGGCCGCTTCCCGCCGTCCTCAGGCGTTTCACCATCCCGGGAGCGGTCTGCGGCCTCCGGCCTGTCCGTGTCGCTCGGCCACCCCGCTCCGCCCGGTGTTGTCACGTCGTTCGGCCAGCGCCTGCCGCTTCGCGGCTCCGCGTCCCCGCGGGTGAACGGTTCACCCGGGGCGCGTCGGGGCGTACCGCTGTTGCTCTGCCGGGGGGAACCGGGCGGCGTCGGGCCGGGAGGGTAGACCGCCGGACCCTGCGGTTCGGAGGGCTGGGGTCCCCAGGGCGCGGGCGGGCCGAATGGGGGCTGTCCCGGCGGCGGGGCCGCCGCCCGGTCGGAGGACGGCCGTTCCGCGCCGGGTTGCGCCGCGTCGCCCCGATGTCGGGCGGTGTCCCGGGTGGAAGCCCCGTCCGGGCCCGCGTACCAGTCCGCTCCCGGCGAGGGCTCAGCGCTCCCGCCCCGGTGCCGTCCCGCGGCGGGCCCGGCCCCGGGCCCGGGCGGCGGCACGTCGGCCGGGGGCCCTGCCGGGTTCGCCGTCCCATCAGGCCGCGCCCACCCGGAACGGTGGGCCGGTCCGGTCCCCTGGGCCGGTCCGGTCCCCTGGGCCGGTCCACGCTGCTCCGGCCCGGCGGACGGCCCGGACACAGCGGACGGCCCGGGTACGGCCGGTGCCCCCGGCACAGCGGACGGCCCCGGTACGACCGGTGGCTCCGGTACGGCGGGTGGCTCTGGTACGGCGGGTGGCTCCGGTACGGCGGTTGCCTCCGGCAGAGAAGGCGCCCCCGGTACGGCGGACGATCCCGGTGTGGCAGGCGAACCCGGTACGGCCGGTGGCCCCTGCACGGCCGACGCCCCCGACGCGTCGGACCCCGCCTCGCGCCCAGGCGGCACATCACGCCCGGGCGCCCCGTCCCGCCCAGGCGGCACATCGCTCCGAGGCCGCGCATCCCGCTGGATCCGCGCATCCCGTCGAGGCGACGCATCGCGCTGAAGCGGCACATCCCGCCGGAGCGACGCCTCCCGTTGCAGCGGTCCATCCCGCCGATCAGACGCCCCGCCCCGAGGCGACGCGTCCCGACGGGGCTGCGCATCCCGGCCGGTTTGCACATCCCGGCGGGACGTCACACCCCGACGGGTCGGCACGTCCGGTCCAGGCCGCACGTCCGGTCCGAACTGCGCGTCCCTTCCGGGCCGCATCTCCGGTCCGGGCCGCGCATCCCGCCGAGGCGACGCATCCCGCCAAGGCTGCCCGTCCCAACGAGGCGCCGCATCCCAGTCGGTCGAAATCTCGTCGGCCACGGTCCCGTCCGCCGGACTCCCGTCAGCCGGGACCCCGTCGGCCCAGGTCCCGTCGACCGGAATCTCATCAGCCACGGACCCGTCCGCCAGGCTCCCGTCGGCCGGGATCCCGTCGACCAGGGCGTCGAAAGAGGTCCCGGCAGCCGGTGCCCGGCGGACCGTGTTCGCGGCCGAAGTGAAGCGGTCGTCGAGGGAATCAGCCGCGGCCGCAGGCCCCGTGTCCCCGGCGGCGTCGTCGTACAACTGGCCCCACCAGTCGTCCTCTTGACCGTTCCCGGTGGGCCTCTCCCCCTGCTGACTCATGCCGGTAATTGTCCACCGCGGGAGCCGGAAGAAAACGGGGCATCCGGAAAATCCGACCAGGACCCCCGCCCCCGAACGGCATTTCACCCGGCGCGTCGAACACCAATACGAGCCAATGCGAGATGACGCCAGCCCATGCCGGCCGACGCCGGCTCACCCGAACCGTTGCGCGCCGTCGCGAGAACCGCCGGGCGGCCCCACCCCCCACGGGAGAACCGCCCGGCGGCGCCGGAGTGACCGGGGCCCCGTGCACGGCACGGCGCGGACCCGGGATCACGTTCTGACCGACCGGCGCACCCCGCGCACGGCCACCACGCAAACCGAACACCCTTGACCAGGGCCTTACTGACGGTGGTCATTGCGCGCTGCCAGTCACCTTGGCAGAGAGACGGCCCGTGCGGCGATGATGTTCCGAGGCGGGTATACGCCGTGGCCGGTTTCCGCCACGGCCGAGGGGACCCGCCACCGGATCCTGGGAGGGACGTCGCCGCATGCTGGGAGCGATAGGTCTGGACGAGACGCACGAGTCGGCGTACCGGGCACTGGTGTCCGTGGGCGCCGCCGACGTGCCCGACCTCGCCCGGCGGCTCACGCTCGGCGAACACGACACGGAACGCGCCCTGCGCCGGCTGGAACGGCACGGCCTCGCGGCCCAGTCCTCCGCCCGGCCGGGCCGGTGGGTCGCGGCACCGCCCGGCGTCGCGCTCGGCGCCCTGCTCACCCAGCAGCGCCACGAGCTGGAGAAGGCGGCACTGGCCGCCGCGCTGCTCGCCGAGGAGTACCGCGCGCAGGCCGCCGAGCCCGCCGTGCACGACCTGGTCGAGGTGGTGATCGGCGCGGCGGCGGTCGCCCAGCGGTTCCTGCAACTCCAGCTCGGCGCGAGCGACGAGGTGTGCGCGCTGGTCACCGGCGACCCGGTCGTGGTCGCCGGTACCGACAACGACGCCGAGGAACAGGCCGCGGGCCGCGGCGTCGTCTACCGGGTCGTGGTCGAGCGCGCGGTTCTCCATCAGCCCTCCGGGATCACGGAGCTCTCCGCCGCCCTCGGCCGCGACGAACAGGTACGGGTCGTGGACCGGGTGCCGACCAAGCTGGTGATCGCCGACGGGGCGCTCGCGATGGTGCCGCTCACCTCGCACACCGCCGAGCCCGCCGCACTCGTCGTGCACGCCAGCGGCCTCCTCGAGCTGCTGTCGGGCCTCTTCGAGTCGGTGTGGCGGGACGCGCTGCCGCTGCGGCTCGGCAGCCGGGGCGTGACCGAGCAGCGGCCGGACGCCCCGGACGGCACCGATCTGGAGGTGCTGTCGCTGCTGCTGGCCGGGCTGACCGACGCGAGCGTGGCCAAACAGCTCGACCTGGGGTTGCGCACCGTACAGCGCCGGGTGAAAAGGCTGATGGAACTGACGGGCGTGACGACCCGGCTGCAACTGGGCTGGCACGCCTACGAACGCGGCTGGGTGGCCCGGGAGCACACCGACTGAGCCACCACACCGCTCCCACCCTCACCCCGGGCCCCACCCCGAGCCCCACCCCGGGCCCCGCCCGGTCCTCGCCCCAGTCCTCGCCCCAGTCCTCGCCTGACCTGCGTCCCGACCCCGGATCCGGCAGGCTGGACAGATGGGAGCATGGGAACTCCTGCTGGTCGGCGTGGTGATTCTGCTGGGCCTGGCCGGCGTACTCGTGCCCGGACTGCCCGGCTCGTGGCTCGTATGGGCGGCGGTCCTGTGGTGGGCCCTGGCGGACCGGCGGGCGCTCGCCTGGGCCGTCCTCGTGGGCGCGACCGTACTTCTGCTGCTAGCCCTGGCGGTCCGCTGGGCCCTGCCCCCGCGGCGGCTGCGCGCCGGCGGCGCCACACCCCGCATGGGGGTGTTCGCCGGGGCCGGCGCCCTGCTCGGCTTCTTCGCGCTGCCGGTGTTCGGCGCGCTGCCCGGTTTCCTCGGCGGGATCTACCTCTGCGAGCGGCTGCGCCTCGGCCGGCACGGGGAGACCATGACGGCCGTGCGCACGGCGCTGCGCGCGGGCGGCTGGAGCGTACTGACCGAGCTGTTCGCCTGCCTGCTGGTCATGGGTGCCTGGCTGGGCGCGGTCCTCTGGGGGTGAGCGCGGCCAGGTCGACCGCGCGGGCCAGCTCCCGCATCCCGGTGTCGTTGAAGTGCAGGTGGTCGCCCGGGTCGTAGTCGGACCTGATCCGCTGCGGCTGGGCGTGGTCGCGGACGACGGCGTCGAAGTCGGCGACCGCGTCGAAGAGACCGCCGTCCCGGATCACGGCGTTGACCGCGGTGCGCACGGCCTCCCCGGCCTCGGTCCAGCTCCGGTGGCCGCGGTACGGGGTGATCGTGGCCCCGATGACACGGACGCCGCGGGCGTGGGCGCGGACGACGATGTTCCGGTAGGCGGCCTCCAGCGCGGCGGGATGGGCGGCCCCGGGCCGGTCCTTGATGTCGTTGACCCCTTCGAGGACGATCAGCGCGCGCACCCCGGCGCGGGACAGCACGTCGTCCTCGAGCCGGTCCAGGGCGCTGGGCCCGACGTTCTCGCGCAGCACGTGGTTCCCGGAGATCCCGGCGTTCAGGACGCCGAGCCGGCGGCGGGGCGGCAGCGCGCGCAGCCGCTCGGCGAGCCGGTCGGGCCAGCGGTGGTCGGTGCCGGGGGACGAGCCGATCCCGTCCGTGATGGAGTCGCCGAGGGTGGCCACGCTGCCCGCGGCGCGCGCGTCGAGCACGTCGATCCCGGTCACGTAGTACGAGCTGCGCACGGTGGTGCGGAACGCGCCTCCGCCCTCGTCGCCGGTGTGGTCGCCGCCGCGCGCGACGAAGTTCTTCCGGAGGGCCGAGCGGTGGTACGTCGCCGGGCCCGAGTCGTCCGGCGTGTGCAGCGAGACCAGCAGGTTCGCCCCGGCCGGCACCCGCAGCCGTACGGGATCGGTGTACGCGTCCCGGCCCGTCGGCACCGTCGCGGACGGCGCGCCGCCGAAACGGGCGTGGCGCACGGTGCCCGGAACGGCGCGCGGGCTCCCCGGCCTGCCGCGCCGCTGGAGCGCCACGGTGACGGAGCCGAGCCGCAGCGGGGCGCTGCCGAACCGGTTGGTGACGCGGACCCTGAGCACGCTGCCGCCGATGCTCGTGTGCACCACGTTGCGGACGGTGTCACCGGGCAGCGCACGGGTCGTCCCCGTCGGGGCGGCCTCCCAGGTGCCGGTCCAGTCGGCGGCGGGGACGGCGTCGGCTCGTACGGTCGGAGGGGCCAGCGCCGTGGCCGCCACCAGGGCTGCCAGGAGGTGCCGGACCTTGATCGCGCGGGTCATGCGGGCATGGGTTCCCGGCGGCCGGGCGCCCGCAACGCACCGTCACACCGCTGGGCGCATGCCGATCACTCACAGTCGCGGTACGGGCGGACCCGGACCAAGGTCCTGAGCGTCCTCGGCCCCGGAATCCGTTGCGTCCTCGGCCCCGGAATCCGTTGCGTCCTCGGCCCGGATCCCGATGCGTCCTCGGCCCGGAGTTCGATGCGCGGGGCGCCGTGGAGTGTTTGGCTGCTGCCATGACCGCATTCAGCGAGGCCGAACGCGCCTACCTCTCGTCGCAGCGGCTGGGCCGGCTGGCCACCGTCGACGCCCACGGACAGCCGCAGGCGAACCCGGTCGGTTTCTTCCCACAGGACGACGGGACGATCCTGATCGGCGGCTACTCCATGGGCACGACCAAGAAGTGGCGCAACCTCCGGCAGAACCCGAAGGTCGCGCTCGTCGTCGACGACATCGTCAGCGTCAGACCCTGGAAGGTGCGCGGCGTCGACATCCGCGGCGAGGCCGAACTGCTCGTCGGACCGCACGACTTGGGCCCCAGCTTCAGCGAGGAGCTGATCCGCATCCACCCGCGGCGGGTGCACAGCTGGGGCCTGGAGGACTGACCGGGACCGCCGCGCCCACCACCACCGGGACCGGCGCGCCGTCACCTCAGGGACCGGCGCGCCGTCACCTCCGGGGTCAGGGCGTCGGCGTCCCGGTCAGGACGCCCTCGATGGTGAGCAGCCGCTCCTTGCGGTCGAGACCGCCCGCGTAACCGGTCAGGGAGCCGTCCGCGCCGATCACCCGGTGGCAGGGGCGGACGATCAGCAGCGGGTTGGCGCCGATCGCACCGCCGATGGCGCGGACGGCGGCCCGCGGCGCGCCGATACGCGCGGCGATGGCACCGTACGTCGTGGTCCCGCCGTACGGCACGGAGTCCAGGGCGGCCCAGACCCGCTCCCGGAACTCCGTCCCGTACGTGCGCGACTCCAGGTCGAATTCCTTGAGTTCGCCCGCGAAGTAGGCGGCGAGCTGCTCCCCGGCCGCGCGGAACAGGCTCGGCGTCTCCCGCCACTCCGGAAGCCGGACCCGGCCGCCCTTCTGCCCCGGTACGGAGACGGAGGTCAGCGCGCCCGAGCCGTCGGCGGTCAGCAGCAGCGGGCCGAGCGGGCTGGGGAGGGTTGTGCAGTGGGTGTCGCGGTGCGTGCCGCCGGTCCGCGTGTGACTGGTCATGGTGGAAGTGGTCATGGTGGGACTGGTCCTGGTGTGACTGGTCATGGTCAGGGGGTCTCCGGTTCCGGCTCGCTTGCGGCTTGTGGGACGCGCTCGTCTTGCGCGGCTCGTGTTGCTTGCTCGTCTTGCGCGGCTCGTGTTGCTTGCTCGTCTTGCGCGGCTTGCAGGTGGTGCAGGGCGTACGCGCGCCAGGGGCGCCAGCTTTCGGGGGCGCCGGCGTCCGGGGGCGCCGCGTCGGGGTCGCCGAGCGCCCGGCCGCGCACCACCGCGACGGTACGGGCGTCGACGCCGGGCAGTGCGTACAGCGCCCGTTCCGCGGCCTCCCGGTCGGCGCCCGCGTCGAGCCGCAGGGTGCCGTCGGCGAGGGCGGCGGCCAGTGCGCCGAGCGGACCGCCGAGTTCCGCGCGGGCCAGGGTGGCGGCGTCGGGGAAGAGGTGCGTGAGGGTGCCGCGGGGGGTGTCCAGGGCGGTGCCGTACCGGCGTACGAGGCGTTCGGTCTCCGTCCGGCCCGCCAGCGCGCGCACCGCCAGTTCCTCCGGGTCGGCGGCGCCCGGCGACCGCAGGCCCGGCCGGGCCGCGACCAGCGGGGCCAGCCGCGGATCGGCGCCCAGCCGGTCGTCGACCGCGTACGGGTCGGCGTCGAGGTCGAACAGCAGCCGCAGCCGCTGCACGGCGGTGGTGAGGTCGCGGGGGTCGGTGAGGTGGACCCGGGCGTCCAGCCAGCCGCCGGCGTGCCGCCGTCCGCCGCCCGGACGTTCGTCCACGGCGGCGATGGCCGTGCCGTACGGGAGGCGGAGGGTGCGTCGGTAGGTGCGGCGGCCGCGGGGGCCGGTGACCTCCTCGACGCCGGTGACCGCCTCGCGGGCGAGGAGATCGAAGACAGCGGCGGCCTGGTACGGGCCTCGGTGGGCGAGGCGCAGGGGGATCTCCGGGGAGGGGGCGAGGCGGACAGCTGGGGTGGAGGGGGTGGCGGGAGTGGAGAGGGTTGTCTGGGTGGTCTGGGTGGAGTCGGTGTCCCGGGCGGCAGGGGTGGTCGGGGCGGGGTCGGTGTCCTGGGCGGGTGGGCGGCGGGCGTTCGCGGCGCTCCGGGAGGCGACGGCGCGGGAGGCGACGGCGCGGGGTGCCGCGGCGCGCAAGCCGCTCGGTGTGGTCGCGTACACCGAGCGGATCGTGTCGTTGAACTGGCGCACGCTCGCGAAACCGGCCGCGAACGCGATGTCCGTCACCGGCAGCGCGGTGGTCTGGAGCAGGACGCGCGCCGTGTGCGCGCGCTGGGCCCTGGCCAGCGCGACGGGGCCCGCGCCGACCTCGGCGGTGAGCTGCCGCTGCACCTGGCGCGTGCTGTAGCCGAGGCGGTCGGCCAGGCCCGCGACGCCCTCGCGGTCCACGACGCCGTCGCCGATCATGCGCATGGCCCGGCCCACGACGTCGGCGCGGACGTTCCACGCCGCAGAGCCGGGAACGGCGTCCGGGCGGCAGCGGCGGCAGGCCCGGAAACCGGAGCCCTGGGCGGCGGCCGCGGTCGGGTAGAACCGTACGTTGCGGCGTTTCGGCGTTACTGCGGGGCAGCTCGGGCGGCAGTAGATGCCGGTTGTCTCGACGGCGAAGAAGAACTCTCCGTCGAAGCGGGCGTCGCGGCTGCGTACCGCCTCGTACCTGGTGTCTTCGTCGGTCACGTCCTCAAGTGTGCGGTAGCCGACCGCGGGGTTCTGGCGGGAATCGGACATGGCGTTCGCCGGGCCGGGCGGAGGAGTTCTCGCCCCCTCCGCCCCTACCCGTCCCTTGTCTCTGGGGGCTGCCGCCCCCAGACCCCCGCTCCGGCCTGACGGCCTCGTCCTCAAACGCCGGACGGGCTAATGCGGGTACCGTCCGCTCCTCTTCGCCTCCATCGCCGCGCGGCCCTCCGCGTTCTTGCGTTTCCAGTCCCGGCGGATTTCCGCTCGCAGGCGGGCGTCGGTCTTGGCGACGATGCGCTGGTTCTCGCGGAGGAGTTTGCGGTAGCTGTCGAGGCGGCGTTCGGGGAGGGTGCCGGAGTCGAGGGCGTCGAGGACGGCGCAGCCGGGCTCCGCGACGTGCGCGCAGTCGTGGAAGCGGCACCCCGCGGCCAGCTCCTCGATCTCGGCGAAGACCTGTCCGACGCCGCTCTCGGCGTCCCACAGACCGACGCCGCGCAGACCGGGCGTGTCGATGAGGACACCTCCGCCCGGCAGCACCAGCAGGTTGCGGGTGGTCGTGGTGTGCCGGCCCTTGCCGTCCACGTCCCGGGCGGCCCGTACGTCCATGACGTCCTCTCCGAGCAGTGCGTTGGCGAGCGTCGACTTTCCGGCACCGGACTGGCCGAGCAGGACCGACGTACCGCCCGAGAGGACGGCGGCGAGGACGTCGAGGCCGTCGTCGGCGTGGGAGCTGACGGTCAGCACCGGCACGCCGGGCGCCGTCGTCTCCACGTCCTGTACGAGGTGCGCGAGCGTAGCGGCGTCCGGCACCAGGTCGGCCTTGGTCAGGACGACGACCGGCTGGGCGCCGGACTCCCACGCCAGGGCGAGGAAGCGCTCGACTCGGCCCAGGTCGAGTTCCACGGCGAGCGACACGGCCACCACCGCGTAGTCCACGTTGGCCGCGAGGATCTGCCCCTCGGAACGCTTGGAGGAGGTGGAGCGCACGAAGGCGGTACGGCGCGGCAGGTACGTGCGTACGTAGCGCGGGTTGCCCGCCGGTTCGACGGCGGCCCAGTCGCCGGTGCAGACGACCCGCAGCGGGTCGTGCGGCGTCACGAACGCGGTGTCCGCGCGCACGGCCCCGTCGGCGGTGACCACGTCGCACTGGCCGCGGTCGACCCGTACGACCCGGCCGGGCAGCAGGCCCTGCCCGGCGTGGGCGGCGAACTCGGCTTCCCAGTCCTCGTCCCAGCCGTACTGGGCGAGGGGGTGTGGCGAAACCGGGGAAAGCGATGCGAGATGCAAGGGAAACCCTTCACAAGGGTGGCCCCGGCGGCTTGTGCTCGGACAGATGCGAACAACAAGAAAGGGAGAGGGATCAGCCGGTGGCCACGGATGAGGTGTGCTTGATGAACTTCCGGATGCGGGCAGCGCCCGTCTCAGTGACAGCCATCGGTCACACCTCCCGCTCTCGCACTCGGCCGGCGGCGGCCTGCGGCCACCGCGAACGGGCACCAAGGTAGAACAGCGCCGCCACGCCCGCCACCGAATAAGTCGCCGCCGCGTGAGCCGCCGCGTGACACCTAAACCGTCCCGCAGTGCCGTCCGTTCAGCATCATGTCGGCCGGTGCCGCGTTGCCGTCGTCCCAGGAGCCGAGGAAGCCGAAGCTGAAGGAACCGCCCGCGGCGACGGACTTGTTGTAGTCGGCGGCGGTGGCGGTGACGCGGGAGCCGCGCTGGATGTAGGTCGCGTCCCACATCTGGGTCACCCGCTGGCCGTCGGCGAAGGTCCAGCTGAGCTGCCAGGTGTCGAGGGCCTCGGCGGTGGTGACGGTGACGGTGGCCTGGAAGCCGTCGGGCCACTCGGTGTCGAGGCGGTAGGCGGCCCGGCACTTTGCCGGTGGGTCCGCGCTCGCGGTGGGGTCCGCCGGGGGGCGGGTGACCCGGGCGGGCGACGAGGACGCGTCCTGGGTGCCGGGGCCGTTGCCGGTCTCCTCGATGGCGGTCGCGGTGGCCGACGGGCGGGGCGACGTGGTCGGATCGGGCGGGAGGGTGCCCGCCGCGGAGAGGGACGGCGCCGGGTCCGTCACCGGCTGCCGGGCCTGGGACCGGCCGCTGACGGAGTCACCGCTCGTGCCGCCGTCGAACGGCATCAGCGACACGGCCAGGGCGAGCGCGGACACCCCGAGGGCCGCGGTGAGGATGCCGGTGCGGCCGATCCGGGGGCGGGCCGCGGCGCCCACCGTGAGGCCGGTGTCCTCGGCCACGTCCGCGCGCCCGCCGGTCAGACCCGCGTCCGCGGCGCGGCGGCGGCGCTCCAGATAGGCGAGGCCGCCCCAGCCGATGACGCCGCCGGCCAGCGCGGCGGGCAGTCCGCCGCCGTGCAGCCGCAGGCAGGCGGCGGCCTCCGCGCAGGTCACGCAGCCGGCCAGATGGCGGGAGAGGTCCTCGGGCACGTCGGTGCCGGGCGAGCGGGTGACCGCGTCGAGGAGCCGCGCGTAGCTGCGGCAGTGCGCGTCCATCGGGGTGTCGAGGTGGTCGCGCCGGCAGCGGTCCCGGAACAGGGCCCGTACCTGGGCGAGTTCCCCGGCGGCGGAGTCCGGGTCGAGGCCCAGTCGGCGGGCCACCGCGGGCAGCGGCAGCGCCTCGGCCTCGGCCAGCCAGAGCAGGTCGGCGTCCGCCTCCTGGAGGTCCTTGAGGCCCCGCAGGGCGAGCGGCCGGCCCGGCGGCGGCCCGGAGTAGCGGGCGGCCTGCGCGGAATTGAGCCACAGCCTGAGGTCCGGATCGAGTCGGTGGCCCTGCCCCTGCGCCTCCCAGGCGGCGGCGGTGGTGCGGACGGAGGTCAGCAACAGGGGTATTCGGGGCAGTCCCGGCGCCCTGCGCCGGCCGCTCTTCGCCCGGTGTCCGTGACCGGCCCCGGGCCCGTCCCCGACTCCCTCCCCGGCTCCGTCCCCGGCGGCCCGCGCCTGGGCGACGCCGTGCCGGAACGCCTCCGTGGCCAGCCGGTTCGCGGCGGCCGAGCCGGAGGTGCACAAGTCGGCGTACGAGAGGACCGCGTCCCAGCACTCCGAGAACAGCGCTGCCTCGGTGGCGTCCTGGGGGGTGGGCAGGTCGGGCATGGGGGGCTCCTGCGTCAGGTGCGTCAGGTGCGCCAACTCGTGCATATGCCATGCGAGTTGACGGTCGTGTCCGACGGGGCACCGACCCTTTCACGCTCCCCGCGTCACTGACAAGCAGCTAGTACCTGTCCGGTTACCGCGGGTGGCGGTGTACCGGCGCGCCGGACCCCGGCCGCCCCGGGAGGCGGCCGTGCCGGGCACGCGGACATCCGTCCGTGCGAGACCGGGCGAACACCGCACCGCGCAGGCCCACGGCGGCCGGCCGGGCCGGCCGCCGTGCACCTTCGGGTCCGGTCTCAGGCGTCCCGGCTGTAGTACGCACGGGACGCCGGATCGTCTCGGTCCACGGCGGCCTTTTTTCGCGGGTCACCAGACGGCGGCCCCGCCGCGGAGCGGCGACGGCCGGCCCCGCCCCGGATCACGAGCCCGCGGGTGCCGTCGCCGGTTCCTGCGCGGGAAGGCTGTCCATGAAGGAGCTCACCGAGAAGACCGCGTTGCCGGGTCCGGGCGGGCCGTAGCCGGGCGGGGAGGACAGGCCGAAGTCCTCCATGGTCTGCCGGTACGCCTGGAGCAGGCGGATGTGGTACTCCAGCGGCGCGCCCTGCGGGTTGGCCTTGCCGAGCGGGGTGGTCGGCTCCGGGCACCAGGTGGTGAACCGGGGCGTGATGCCGTGCGACATGAAGAAGCGCAGGCCTTCGGTGGTGGACGCGATCGCCTCGTCGACCGTCTTGAAGCCGAAGGGCTCGGCCATCTCGACGCCCGCGACGAAGTTCGGGATCACGTTGCGCGCGCCGAAGACGTCGGCGGAGTCGAGGATGCGCTTGTGCCACTCGTCGCGGCCGACGTAGCGCTCCTTGCCGGGGCAGAACAGCTTGAACAGGTACTCGTCCCAGACCTCGAAGTTGGGGTGGTAGATCTGCACGCCGTAGTCCTTGAAGCGCTGGACGTCCGGCTTGGGCAGCGCCTGGGCGACGACCTTGCCGATCCAGCGGCCCGGGAAGCGCTCCTCGATGGCCTTGGCGTAGTGGCCGTAGAAGTCCGCCTCGTCGCGCCCGGAGACGGTCTTGGTGATGGCGCCGCCGGTGAGGGTGTAGGCGGTGGACGCCTTCGCCGTGTCGTACCGGTCGATGATCTCCAGGGCCTCGAGGACCTCCTCGACGTCCTTGACCCCGGTGTACGGGCGGCCCGCCGCCTTGTGCTGGCGCCAGTTGTGGTTGATGTCGCAGTACTGGCACTCCTCCTTGGCGCCGAAGTACTGGCAGACCCGGAAGACGGTCAGGTAGATCAGGTAGCCCCACTGGATGGTGGGGGCCACCTCCATGACCGACTTCCCGTTGGAGAGCTTGTGGCGGTAGTACTCGGGCATCGGCGGCACGCCGACGTCGGAGATCCGCTTCCCGTCGAGGTAGAGCCCGAGCACGCCCTCGTCGTCGGCGGCGACGCGGTACGGGGAGGACGGGTTCACGCGCACGGAGACGACCGTGCGGCGCAGGTCGTACGGGCCGCCGGTGAGGATGATCTCCTCGGGCGGGCGGTGCAGCGCGGCCTCGCCCAGCTCGGGCAGGGTGCCGTGGTCGAAGGAGAAGATGAAGTACGACTTCGGCTTGACGTCGCCGTCCTCGTTGCCTGTGAGGGCCGACTTGTCGAAGGCGACCCCGCCCCTGAGCAGGTCCTCCTTGAAGACGGCTTCCCGCGGCACGTGCGGGAACCGCTCCATCAGATCTTCGACCAGCGCGGTGCGGCTGCCCATCCCGTTCTCCTCGCTCCCGGCGTCCGTGCTCGACTGCTCACGGTATGCCCCCGCCTCCGGCGACGACGTGCCGGGTCCCCCCGGAACAGGGGAAACGCGCTGTATGTCACACCGCGGGCGTTCGCCCCGGGGCGGGGTCCGTGTCCGGGGCTTGATCACCGGGCCGCCTTCGGCTGGGATGCGTCGTGAGCACCCGCAGGTGCCAGAGCCGGGCTACCGGCGACGGAACATCCCGGAAAGGGACGCCAGGCATGACCGATACCGTGACGAACTGGGCGGGCAACATCACCTACTCCGCCAAGGAGCTGCACCGCCCGCACTCGCTCGACGCGCTGGCGGCGCTCGTGGCCGCGAGCGGGAAGGTCAGGGTGCTGGGCAGCGGGCACTCGTTCAACACGATCGCCGACCCGGGCGACGACGGCGTGCTGCTTTCGCTGACCGCGCTGCCCGCGGCCGTGGACGTCGACACGGCGGCCCGTACGGTGCGGGTCGCGGGCGGCGTCCGGTACGCGGAGCTCGCCCGCCGGGTGCACGAGCGGGGGCTCGCGCTGCCCAACATGGCGTCGCTGCCGCACATCTCGGTGGCCGGTTCGGTGGCGACCGGCACGCACGGGTCGGGCGTCACCAACGGCTCGCTCGCCTCGGTGGTGCGCGAGGTCGAGCTGATCACGGCCGACGGCTCGCCGCTGACCATCGGCCGGGGGGACGGGCGCTTCGACGGCGCCGTGACCTCCCTTGGCGCGCTCGGTGTCGTCACCGCGCTCACCCTGGACCTGGAGCCGGCGTACGAGGTCGCGCAGCACGTCCTCACCGAAGTGCCGCTGGCGGGGCTCGACTTCGGGGCGGTGGCGGCGTCGGCGTACAGCGTCAGTCTGTTCACCGACTGGGCGGAGCCCGGCTTCCGGCACGTGTGGCTCAAGCGGCGGACCGATCAGCCGTTGCCCGGCTTCCCCTGGGGTACGCCCGCGACCCGGGCCATGCACCCGGTGCCGGGGATGCCCGCGGTGAACTGCACGGAGCAGTTCGGGGTGCCCGGGCCCTGGCACGAGCGGCTGCCGCACTTCCGCGCGGAGTTCACCCCGAGCAGCGGCGCCGAGCTCCAGTCGGAGTACCTGCTGCCGCGCGAACACGCCCTGGCCGCGCTGCACGCCCTGGACGCGGTACGCGGGACGGTGGCGCCCGTGCTCCAGATCTGCGAGGTGCGCACGGTGGCCGCCGACGCGCAGTGGCTGAGCCCGGCGTACGGGCGGGACTCGGTCGCGCTGCACTTCACCTGGGTCGCGGACACGGCGGCCGTGCTGCCGGTGGTGCGGCGGGTCGAGGAGGCGCTCGACCCGTTCGATCCGCGCCCGCACTGGGGCAAGGTCTTCACCATGGACCCGGCCGTGGTCCGCGCCCGCTTCCCGCGCCTGGCGGACTTCCGCGCCCTGGCCGACGAGCTGGACCCGGCCGGCACGTTCCGCAACGCCTTCGTCGGGGAGGTGCTGGGCGGCTGAGCCCCGCCTCGCTCCCGCGGCCGTCCGGCACTTTCCGCAACCCCTTTCGTAACCCCTTGTCGAAGTCTCCGGCACGTCATAGCCTTGCGCCGCGTCAAGGCCGTGTCGCGTCGCCGCGTCAAGGCCGTGTCGCCTCGCCGCGTCAAGGCCGCGTTGCCTCGCCATGGCCGCCGCGTCCCGCCATGGCCGGGAGAGATCGAGGGAAACCGTGTCGTCGATCAAGCGCACGTCGCGCGACATCCGTACCGCGAACCGCTACGAGGTGCTGCGTCAGATCATCGCCGAGTCGCCCACCTCACGGCAGGAGCTGGCGGCCGCCACCGGGCTCAGTCTGGCGACGGTCGCCACGCTCGTGGGGGAGCTGATCGATCTTGGCATGGTGACCGAGGCCGGGTTCGAGGACTCGGCGGGGGGCCGGCCGCGCGGTCTGGTGGGCGTGCACGCGGCGGGCGGTGCGCTGATCGGCGTGGACATCGCGGAGACGTACGTCCGGGTCGAGCTGTTCGACCTGGGGCTCCGTGTGCTGGCGCGCGCCGACGAGCACATACGGCCCGGCGAGAGCCGCCCCGAGCAGGTCGTCGGTCATGTCGCGGCGGCCGTCGGGGCGGTGGTCGCGCGGGCCGGGGTGGACGGCGCGCGGGTCCTCGGCGTCGGGGTCAGCGTGCCGGGGCAGGTCGACCGGGCGACCGGGGTGTGCGAGTACGCCCCGAACTGGGACTGGCACGACGTGCCGCTCCTCGATCTGCTCGCCGAGCACATCACGCACCCGCTGTACCTGGACAACCCGCTGCGGGCCTGCGCGGTCGCCGAGCTGTGGTTCGGCGCGGCCCGCGGGCGCGGGGACGCCGTGGTCGTCAACCTCGGTACGGGGGTGGGCGCGGGCCTGGTGCTCGGCGGCGGGGTGCACCGGGGGGTCAGCAACAGCGCGGGCGAGTGGGGGCACACGACCCTCGTCCTCGACGGGCGGCTGTGCCACTGCGGGAAGCACGGGTGCGTGGAGACGTACGTCGGCGCGCCCGGGATCATGCTGAATCTGCGGGAGTCGAGTCCGGACAGCGCGCTGCTGCACTCCGAGGACCAGACGGCCACGGTCGACGCGCTGGCCCGCGGGGCCGCCGCGGACGACCAGGTGGCGCTGGAGGTCGTCAGGAACACCGCCCGCTATCTCGGCGCCGCCGTCTCCGACCTGGTGAACCTGCTGAACCCCGAGGTGGTCGTGCTCAGCAGCTGGGTCGCGGCGGCCCTCGGCGAGCCGCTGCTGCGCGAGGTGCGCGAGGCCGTCGCCCGGCACGCGCTGCCCCGGCCGCTGGCCGCCACGGAGATCGTCCTCTCCCCCATCCCGACCGATCCGGTCTGCCTGGGCGCCGCGACCTTCGCCCTGGAAGGCGCCCTGTCGTCGGGCGGCCGTCGCGCAGGGGCTTCGTCCAACCCCTTGCCGAAGCCTTAGCCGAAGGTTAGCGTCCCGCACCGCACCGCTAATCAGAGCCGCAGCCGTACTAGAGACAAGGACGTCTGTCATGTCGGCAATGAGCAGCAAGTGGGATCGTCGATCGGTGCTCCGGGCGGGAGCGGGCCTGGCCGCGCTGGGCTCCCTGGCCGCCTGCGGAGGCAACAACGGCCGCTCGGGGGGCGGCGGTTCGGGCAAGAACCTGGTGCAGTACTTCCACGCCTACGGCGAGACCGGCACCGAACAGGCGATCAAGCGGTACGCGAAGGCGTACGACGGGGCGAACGTCACCACCCAGTGGATCACCGGGTCCGACTTCGAGAGCAAGCTGTTCGCGACGCTGCTCACCGAGAACGCGCCCGACGTGTTCGAGTTCCACCCGCAGATCCAGCTCGTCAGAAGCGGCCAGGTGGAGCCGCTCGACGACCTCATAGCCCCGGTGAAGGACGACTTCAACCCGGCCGACATCACCTCGCACACGGTCGACGGAAAGATCTACGGCGTCCGAATGATCGACGACCCGCAGTTCTTCTTCTACCGCAAGTCGCTCCTCGAGAAGGCGGGCGTCGAGCCGCCGACCACCCTGGACGAGCTGATAGAAGCGGCGGCGAAGCTCACCACCGGCAAGGTCAAGGGCGCCTTCCTCGGCAACGACCTGCACGCGGTCATCAGCCCCATGATCTGGTCGGCGGGCGCCGACACCCTGGACGAGAAGAACGGGATCGCGTACCACACCGAGGGCGTCAAGGAGGGGCTGAAGAAGCTGCGGACGCTGTTCACCAGCGGGGACCTGCTGCTCGACGCCCCGGCCGACTACTGGGACCCCTCCGCGCTCAACCAGGGCCTGACCGCCATCCAGTTCTGCGGCATGTGGGCCATGCCCGCGATGCAGCAGGCGCTCGGCGACGACATCGGGATCTTCCCGTTCCCCAGGGTCACGGACGCCGGAAAGCAGTCGGTCTACAACGGCGGCTGGTCGATGTTCGTCAACGCCAAGGGCAGACACGTCGACCTGGCCAAGGAGTACGTGAAGTGGCTGTGGATCGACCAGAAGAACTACCAGGAGGACTGGGCGCTCTCGTACGGCTTCCACATCCCGCCGCGCACCTCGCTCGCCGGGTCCGCCGACAAGCTCAAGACCGGACTGCCCGCCGAAGGCGTCCGGCTCTTCAACGAGTTCGGGCACTTCGACAACATCGGCTGGACCCAGTCGATGATCACCGCCATGGAGGACGTCTTCGCGGACTGCGTCCGTAAGGACGGGGACCCGGAGGCCGCCCTCGACAAGGCCGACAAGACCGTGAACCGCGAGCTGAAGAAGCTCTTCGGATAGGCCGGCGGGCGGTTCTCGACATGTCGACCACCACGACGCGCGGTGTCACGCGCCCCGCCCCGGCCGAGAAGCGGCGGACCCCGCCACGACGAAGGCTCCGCGGCGGCAACACCCTCAACTTCTGGCTCTTCACCGGCCCGTTCCTCGCCGGCCTGGTGATCTTCGTCTACGTGCCGATCGGCTGGAGTCTGTGGCTGAGCTTCTTCGAGGCCCGGTTCACGGTCACGCCCGACAAGTTCATCGGCTTCGACAACTACCGGCAGATGCTGACGGACGACGGCTTCACCGGCGCCCTCGTCACCTTCACCGTCTTCGCCGTGATCATCGTGCCGGTGACCTGGGCGCTGTCGCTGGCGCTCGCGCTGATGGTGAACCGGCTGCGCTTCATGCGGGCCTTCTTCCGGTCCGTGTTCTTCCTGCCCACGGCGTGCAGCTACGTCGCCGCCTCGCTGATCTGGAAGATGTCGATCTTCAGCGGGGTGCGATTCGGCCTGGCGAACACCGTCCTCGGCTGGTTCGGCGTCGACAACATCGCCTGGCTCGCCAACCCCGACCCGCCCTGGTACTGGCTGGTCATCGTCACCGCCCGGCTCTGGCTGCAAGCGGGCTTCTACATGATCCTGTTCCTGGCGGCGCTCCAGAACATCCCGCCGGTGCTCTACGAGGCCGCCGCCATCGACGGCGCAAAGCCCGGCTGGCAGACCTTCCGGCACATCACGCTGCCGCAGCTGCGGGCCACCTCGGCCGCCGTGATCCTGCTCCTGCTGGTCGCCGCGTACCAGGCGTTCGACGAGTTCTTCAACCTGCTGTCGAAGACGACCTGGGGCCGCCCGCCGCTGGTCGAGCTGTACTACACCGCGCTCGGCCAGGCGCAGGACTACGGCGCGGGCAGCGCGGGCGCCGTGATCCTCACCCTGCTGATCTGCCTGGTGACGCTGGCCCAGGGCCGGTTCCTGGGCTTCGGACGAGGGGAGGGCGTCCGATGACCGCCACCGTGCCCGCGTCCGGCGGGAAACGGCGAAGGCGCGCCGGTGTCCTGTCCTCCACCGGCCTTTACGTCGCCACCGGCGTCGCCGCCCTGCTCTTCCTGGTCCCCTTCTACCTGCTCGTGCGCAACGCCCTGTCCACCGACGCCGGGATCACCGGCGAGAACTGGCAGTTCTTCCCCACCGACCTCCAGTGGGGCAACGTCAGGGAGCTGTTCACCGACTCGACGGTGCCCTTCGCCCGCTCGCTGTGGAACTCGGCGGTCGTCGGCGTGCTGCACACCCTGGGCACCCTGCTGGTCTGCTCGCTGGCCGGTTATGGGCTGGCCCGCATCCCCTACCGCCACGCCGACAAGGTCTTCTACGCGGTCCTGGTGACCCTGATGGTGCCGTCCGCCGTCACCTTCGTACCGAGCTTCGTGCTGGTCTCGTCGCTCGGCTGGGTGGACAGTCTGCGCGGCCTCATCATCCCGGGGCTCTTCAGCGGTTTCACCTGCTTCCTGTTCCGGCAGTACTTCCTGGGGTTCCCCAAGGAGCTGGAGGAGGCGGCACGCGTGGACGGGCTCGGGCACTGGGGCGCGTACTGGCGCATCGTCGTGCCCAACTCGCTGAACTTCTTCGCCGCGATCGCCACGATCACCTTCATCAGCGGCTGGAACGCCTTCCTGTGGCCGCTGGTGATCGGCCAGGACCCCGATGCCTGGACGGTCCAGGTCGCGCTCTCCTCGTACATGACCAACCAGACCGTCAACTTCCATCTGATCTTCATGGCCACGGCCGTGTCCATCCTGCCCCTGGTGTTCGTGTTCCTCTTCCTCCAGCGCTGGCTGGTGCAGGGGATCGCGCAGACGGGCATCAAGGGCTGACCCGTTCCCCGTAAGTCCTCCCACGACCACGACCAGGCCCTTTCACGATCTGGAGACCGATGTCCTTCCGCACCTCCCCCGAGGTCCCGTCACCGTCCGCCACCGACTACGTCGAGGACGTCTCACCGGGCGGCGGCGCCCTGCCGCCGCGCGCCTGGTACGCGCGCTCGGACGCGGCGTCCCTGTCCCTGAACGGAAACTGGCGGCTGCGGCTGTCCCCCACCGCCGACGCCCAGGACGACTCGTTCGCCGCCGAGGGGTACGACGCCGGGGACTGGCCGGAGGTCGCGGTGCCGGGGCACTGGGTCCTCCAGGGCGACGGCGCCTTCGGCCGCCCGATCTACACCAACCACCTCTACCCGTTCCCGGTCGACCCGCCGCACGTACCGACCGAGAACCCGACCGGCGACCATCTGCGCGTCTTCGACCTGCCGGACGACTGGCCCGCCGAGGGCGGCTCGGTGCTGCGCTTCGACGGCGTGGAGTCCTGCGCCCGCATCTGGCTGAACGGCACGGACATCGGCGAGTTCAAGGGGTCACGGCTGCCGCACGAGTTCACCGTCGGGCACCTGCTGAAGCCGTCGGGGAACGTGCTCGCCGTCCGCGTCCACCAGTGGTCGGCGGGTTCGTACCTGGAGGACCAGGACCAGTGGTGGCTGCCGGGCATCTTCCGGGACGTCACGCTGCTGCACCGCCCCGCGGCCTGCGCCCTGGACTTCTTCGTGCACTCCTCCTACGACCACGTGACGGGCGAGGGGACGCTCCGCGTCGACTCCGACGTGGACGGCCGGATCACCGTGCCCGGCCTCGGTATCGACGTCGCGACCGGCGAGTCCGTCACCGTGCCGGTGCGCCCGTGGACCGCCGAGACGCCGCACCTGTACGACGGCGAACTGGCCACCGGGGGCGAGCGGGTGCCGCTGCGGATCGGCTTCCGCACGGTCGCCCTGGAGGACGGGCTGATCAAGGTCAACGGGCGGCCGGTCCTCTTCAGGGGCGTCAACCGGCACGAGTGGCACCCGGAGCACGGCCGCGCCCTCGACCTCGACACCATGCGCCAGGACGTGCTGCTGATGAAGCGGCACAACGTCAACGCCGTGCGCACCTCCCACTATCCGCCGCACCCGGCCTTCCTCGGCCTGTGCGACGAGTACGGGCTGTGGGTGATCGACGAGTGCGACCTGGAGACCCACGGCTTCACCGAACAGGCGTGGCGGGACAACCCGGTGGACGACGACCGCTGGACGCCCGCCCTCCTCGACCGGGCCGCGCGGATGGTCGAGCGCGACAAGAACCACCCGTCGGTCATCATGTGGTCGCTGGGCAACGAGGCGGGCACGGGCCGCGGCCTCACCGCCATGGCCGAGTGGATCCGCGCCCGTGACGCCGGACGCCCGATCCACTACGAGGGCGACATCGACTGCCGTGACACGGACGTCTACTCCCGCATGTACGCGGACCACGCCGAGGTGGAGCGGATCGGCCGGGGCCTGGACGGCGGCACGGCCAGGCGCCGCACGCTGCCCTTCATCCTCTGCGAGTACGGGCACGCCATGGGCAACGGCCCCGGCGGACTCGCCGACTACCAGCGCCTCTTCGAGACGTACGAACGGCTCCAGGGCGGCTTCATCTGGGAGTGGATCGACCACGGCGTCCGTGACGAGCGGTACGGGTTCGCGTACGGCGGGGACTTCGGGGAGGAACTGCACGACGCCAACTTCGTCTGCGACGGGCTGCTCTTCCCCGACCGGACGCCGTCGCCGGGGCTCGTCGAGTACAAGAAGGTGATCGAGCCGGTCCGGATCGGGGGCGACGGCGCCGCGGGCACGGTCAGGGTCGCCAACGCCCATGACTTCGCGGACCTGTCGGCGCTCGCCTTCGAGTGGTCGTACCAGGTCGGCGGGGAGACCGCCGAGGCGGGAACGCTGGTGGTGCCGCCGCTCGCGCCCGGCGAGTCGGCCGACCTGAAGCTGCCCGCACCGCCGGCCGACGGGCGCGGCGCGGAGACCGGGTGGACGGTACGGGCGGTGCTGGCCGAGGACACCGCGTGGGGCCCGAAGGGGCACCTGGTCGCCTGGGCGCAGCTCCCGGTGGCCGGGGCGCGCCCTGAGCCCGTGGCCCCGTCGTCCCCGCCCGTGCCCGGCGACCGGACGATCACCCTCGGCCCGGCCGTCTTCGACGCCCGCACCGGTGCGCCGCGGACGATCGCCGGGGTCGGCGTCACGGGGCTGCGCCTGGACGTGTGGCGGGCGCCGACGGACAACGACGAGGGCGCGTCCTGGCAGTCCGACACCCGCTGGGGGCAGCTCTGGCGCAAGTTCGGGCTGCACCGGATGCGGCACCGGACCGACGCCGTGGAGCCGGGCGGGGACGCGCTGACCGTACGGGCCCGGGTGGCGCCCGCGGGCTGGGAGATCGGCTTGCGCACGGTGTACCGGTGGACGTCGGACGGCACCCGGCTGCGGCTGACGGTGTCCGTGGGCCCGGAGGGCGACTGGCCGGTGCCGCTGCCCCGGCTCGGCATCCGGTTCGGGCTGCCCGCGACCGCGGACCGGGTGACCTGGTTCGGCGGCGGCCCCGGCGAGGCGTACCCGGACACGAGGTCGGCCTCGCTGATCGGCCGTCACGAGTCCACGGTCGACGCCCTCCAGACGCCGTACGTGCGTCCGCAGGAGAACGGCGCGCGGGCCGATGTGCGCTGGGCGGAGCTGGGCGGGCTGCGCATCGAGGGCGATCCGGAGTTCTGGTTCACGGCCCGCCGCTGGACGACCGAACAGCTCGACGCGGCGGACCACCTGACCGATCTGGAGCCCGGCGACACGGTGTGGGTCAACCTCGACCACGCGCAGCACGGCATCGGCTCCCAGTCCTGTGGCCCGGGTGTCCTCCCGGCCTATCAACTGCACGCCGCGCCCGCGGAGTTCTCGTTCGTCTTCTCCGCCACCGGCGACTGACCGTCCACGTACGATTCCCGACCATGAACGATCAGGACCTTCCCCCGTACGACGACCAGGACGCCGTCTGGAGCCGGGTGGCCGCCCTGTTGCCGTCGGAGGAGGAGGCCGAGGAGGTCCGGGGCTGCCGGGAGATCGGGGAGCAGGAGTCCGGCCTGCTGCTCCTGGTCGACCGGCTGTCCGGGCAGGGGGTCGCGGTGAGCGGACCGGCGCGGGCCGAGATCGCCGTGCTGGCCCAGGAGTGGACCGTCTGGGACCAGGTCGGCGACCGGCTCGCCGCCCTCCCGGCGGCCCCGCTGCCGCCCTCGGGGCTGCGGCTCTTCGCCGACGGTGACCGGGAACCGCTCCCCGCGGCGTCCGTGCTGCCGGACGGCGCGCCCGCGGAGGAGCTGTACCTGGTGCCGTGGCTCGCCTGCGCCGGCTGCGGGCGGACCCTGCTGCGCGGGCACGTGCGGGAGTGGTGGGGCCTGTTCTTCCTCGCCCGGTGCTACGTCGTCCGGGCGGACGACGGCGCCTTCGCGCCGAGGGTGTTCGACACGGCGACGGACGACGACGCGGTGTGGCACGCCTTCGGCGCGCTGCGCGCCTCCTGCGTCTGCGCGTAGCCGCCCGGCACCGTGTGCTCAGGGTCCTAGTGGTTCGCGCAGCACGGCGTCGGGTTCGGTACCTCGAAGGGGGCCAGGGTGCCGCCCACGGCGGGCATGGCGGCGAGGACGAGCTCGCCGTCCTGCCACTGCGGGCGTACGTGGTCCCGGGTGACCAGGCGCTGGTCCGGGTCGACCGGTCCCGGCGAGCCGAGGACGGTCACGCGGTCGATCGCGGAGGCGGACAGGACCTCCGCGACCGTCAGCGTGCCGGTGAGCCGCGCCGCGCCCGGGTACAGCACCGCGCGGCCCACCGCGTCGGGCACCCCGGGCACCGCCTCGTACCCCTGGTCCGCGAGGCGCTGTCGGACGGTGCTCAGCAGCGCCTCGGTGGGGACCGAGAAGGACAGGGCGACCTGCGGCCGGTCGCCCCGTACCAGGTGGGTGCAGCCGAACTCCGGCTCCGCGAGCGGGAGTACGGGCGCGAGGGTGCGCAGCAGGTGGTCGGCCTCGGCGAGGCTCCGCAGGCCCGCGCGCACCCCGACCGCGTACGGCCTGTTCACGAGGGCAGGACCCACACGGGGTTGGAGTAGAACCACAGGTCTGTCCACGGATCGGCGTCGCCGACCACGTCGATGGCCGGGCCCGCCGGGTCGACGGCCTTGCCGTTCACGCCGACGGCGGAGCGGTTGCCGTCCGTGCCGCGCAGCCGGACGTACACCGGACGGTCGGCCCGGCCGAGCTCGTACGTCAGCCGGACCGTGCCGGTGGACTTGTTGACCTCGTACGACTTGACGACCTTGGCGGTCGGCGCGGTGAAGGTGTCCTTGTCCTTGACCTCGCCGGTGACGTCGCCCTGGATGACGTCGACGCGGGCCAGATCGGGCACGAAGCCCGCCCAGTTGGGGCCGCCGGCCAGCGCCACGGTCACCGTCAGCGTGACTTTGGTGCCCTTCTTGACGTGCAGCGCGCCGCCGAGGGTGGCCCAGCGGCTGCCGCCGGAGACGCGGACGTCGAGGCCGCTGATGAGCCGGCCGTGGTCGACCCAGATCCGGCCGGCCCGGATGCCGTCCATGACGGCGGCGTAGGAGAAGCCGTCCGCGCCGACGTGGGTGCGGCTGTACTGGCCGGGGAAGAAGTCGCTCTGCGTGATGTCGATCCGGCCGCCGTAGACCGGGTCGTCGTACCTGCCGTTGGCGTCGAAGTCGCCGCCGCCGCGGGCCGCGGTGTCGGCGTAGACCTGGTGGGAGTCGGAGTTGGCGGTGATCCACCAGGGCTTGCCCTCGGCGAGCAGGCTGTCCCACAGACCGCCGACGGTGGCGGTCATCCAGTCGAAGCCGCCCCAGGTGCGGTAGCTCTCCAGCGGGTAGGCCGCGAAGGAGTCGGCGCTCGGGCTGTTGTCGTAGATGCCGCGCGCCCCGCCGGGTCCGAGCGGCGTGGGCAGGCCGCCGGCCTGGTGGCCCGGGGCGCCCTCGAAGCCGACGGCGATGCGGTGGCTCGCGGGCGTCGCGTCGCGCCAGGCGCGGATCTCGTGCGGGGAGTCGATGCCCTTGCGCGCCGGGTGGTTGGCGAGCATCAGCGCGTCCTTGACCTTGCGCCGCTTCACCTGGTCGGAGAGGAAGGAGAGGCCCGCGACGGCGAGCGCCTCGTTGGCGGCGGAGGAGGAGGTGGCGCTCTTCACGGCGCCGTCGTAGCCGGTCTCGAACTGCTTGAGGACGGAGACCTCGTTGCTGCCCGGGTGCACGAAGACGGTGCCGTGCTCGGCGGCCGGGATGTTCCACTCCAGGCCCTGGAAGACGAGGGTGTCCTCGTACGCGGCACGGGCCGCCTTGATGTCCGGGTTGACCTTCTCCACGCCGATCTTGGCGTGGGTGGCGCTGCCGTGGTCGGTGATGACCAGCCAGTCCATGCCGTTGCGGGCGCCCTGGCGGACCTGGTCGACGACGCGGTACTTGCCGTCGCTGCTGTACTGGGTGTGGATGTGGTGGTCGCCGGCCAGCCAGAGGAAGCCGTTGCCGCGCCGGCCGCTCCTGGAGGACGCAGCGGAGGAGGCCACCGCGGGCGCGGCACCGGCGGTGCCCGCCAGCACGCTGCCCGCCGCCAGGCCGGCGCCGAGCAGACCCGCGCGGCGCAGCAGCCCGCGGCGCGACTGCTGTTCGGGGCTCAGCGCCTCGTCGGGCACGGAGGTGTCGAAGGCGGCGGGCAGCGCCGCCCCCTCGTGACCGTGGTCGTGATGGTGGTGATGCCCGTGCCCGTGCGAGTGACCCATGTGCTCTCTCCTCTGTCCGCTCTGTCCGGCGTGACCGATGGCCGCGTGAGGAGAATCGAGGCGAAACGTGAACGTTGAACGACACCGGGATGATCGTCCGGCGGCATGGGTGCGGCGGCTCGCCCCCCGCACCCATGATGATTTCGTCATGTACGGTGGAGGAATGACGGAACAGAGCAGCTACCGGCATCTGCGTGAGTTCCGTGAGGCTTTCGACAAGCCCGAGCCGCTGGCCTGGCCGGAGATCAGCCACGGACAGCTGCTGATGATGATGAGCCCGAAGAAGCAGCATCAGCTCGTCGCCCACCGCCTGCGTACGCAGCTGGAGCCCCAGTTGAGTGCGGACCTGGTCCTCATGCTGGAAACCGACATGGAGGATCCGGGACTCGGCGTTCTGCGGGTACCCGACCTCGTCGTGATCGATGAGGAAGAGGCCACGGCCGAGAGCGATGCGATCGATCCCCGCCGCTGCCACCTCGTGATCGAGATCGTCTCCCGGTCCAACCCCAGCAACGACTACGAGGGCAAGCTGCGGGACTATCCGGCCATGGGGGTGCCGCACTACCTGATCGTCGACCCCAGGGACGGCAGTGCCGTCCACCACTGGGCGCCGACCCGGCGCACCGGCGCGCCCACGTACGACAACAGGCAGCACTACACGTTCTCGGACATCATCACCGTCGCCGACTGGAAGATCGACACTGCCGCCCTGCCCCGCTACAGCCAGGACACCGGGCGGTGAACGACACGGCCGGTCTGGTGCGGTTCTGGCGCAGACAGAGGGGCATGTCCCAGGCGCATCTGGCCGAACTCGCCGGCACCGGGCAGGCCGCCATCTCACGCATCGAGTCCGGGCGAGACCTCCCCACCTTGGCGCTGCTGGAGCGCATCGCATCGGCACTGGACTGCCGGCTGACGGTCACCTTCACCTCAAGCCCGGAGGAGACTTCTCCGGCGGTACGGCGATCTCCGCCCACACCGTCTTGAAGAAAGGTGTCGGGCCGGGCGGGCCGGCGGCGCGGAGCTGAACACCAGTGGCCCCGGCTCGGTCTCTCTCCCGCCGCATGGGCGGACTTCGTCGCGTTCGCCTCACGCGGCTGAGCCCGGCTCCCGGAGCGTCCGGAGGAACAGCCACCCGACGGCGGGCAGGACGATCAACGGGGTGAGGGCCGTCCGCAAGGACGTCGCGTCGGCCAGCGTGCCGATCAGCGGGCTCGCCAGGCCGCCGACGCTGACCGCCAGCCCCAGCGTGACGCCGCTCGCCGTGCCCACCCGCCGGGGCAGATAGTCCTGGCCGAGCGTGATGTGCAGCGAGAACGGCACGTACAGGCCCGCCGAGGTGAGGGCGACGAACAGGTAGAGCGGCGGTCCGGGTACGAGGACGACGCCCGCGACGGCGAGCACCGACAGGGCGTACGACCACCGCACGACCCTGATGCGGCCGTACCGTTCGGCGAGCCTGCCCCCGGCCACCGTGCCGACGGCGCCGCCGAGGTAGAGCACGGACAGGGCGGCCGTACCGGCGGCCGTACCCCCCGCGGTGCGCTCGCGCACGTAGAGCGAGATGAAGGCGCTCAGGCCGACGAAGACGACCGACCGGCAGACGATCGCGCCGGACAGCTTGAGGAAGGAGCCCCAGTCGTCGTGACCGGCCCGGTCGGTCACCACCTTGGCCGGCGCGCCCGCCAACTGATGTGCATCTGTACCGAGTTGACGTAGAGCCAGCAGGCACAGCACCGCCCCCGCCAGGGCGGGGACGACCAGCAGCGGGGACGCCCCGAGGCCGCCGGCGGCGATGACGGCGGAGACCAGCAGCGGCGCGGCGGCGAAGCCGAGGTTGCCGCCGAGGGAGAACCAGGCCATGGCCGTGTGCCGGCCGCCGCCCGCCCGGCGGGCAACCCGGGCGGCCTCGGGATGGTAGGCGGCGACACCGACGCCGGACACGGCTACGGCGGCGAGGGTGAGCGCGTAGGAGTCGCCGACGCCGCTGAGGGCCACGCCCGCACCGGCCGCCAGCGTGCTGACCGGCAGCAGCCACGGCATGGCCCACCTGTCGGTGAGCGCCCCGAACAGCGGCTGGATGACGGAGGAGAGCAGCGAGGCGGCGAGCACGATGCCGGAGGCGGCGGCGTAGGTGTAGGCGCGTTCGGCGACGAAGTACGGCACCAGCGCGGCCACCGCGCCCTGGTGGACGTCCACGCAGGCATGCCCGAAGGACAGGAGCGTCAGCGGCCGCCCACCGGCGGGCGGCCCGGCACCCGGTCCGGGTGCCGCCTGCCCTGACCGCTGTTCACCGGACGGTGGGACGTGGGGTTCTCGACGGATCAGCACCCGTCGATCGTCGCCGCGGCACTGCCTGTCGCGCTTCCGATAAAATGCCAACCTGTGTCGAACGTCCGCCACACCCCGCACGCCCCGACCCACGCACGGACGCTGGCCGCCGGGGAGCACATCGACGCGCACCGCCACGACGAGCACCAGATCGTCTACGCGGGCTCCGGCGTCCTGGCCGTCACCACCGACGCCGGTACGTGGTTCGCGCCCGGCAACCGGGCGATCTGGGTCCCGGCGGGCACCGTGCACGCGCACCGCGCCCACGGCGAACTCGACCTGCACCTGGTCGGCCTGCCCGCCGACGACAACCCGCTCGGCCTCGACGTGCCCACGGTCCTGACCGTCGGCCCCCTGCTGCGCGAGCTGATCGTCGCCTACACCGCCGACCCCGCGGACACCAGCCCCGAACGCGGCCGCCTGCGGGCCGTCCTGCGCGACCGGCTGCGCGCCTCGCCGCAGCGGGCCGTGCACCTGCCGACGCCGGACGACCCCCGGCTGGCGGCCGTCTGCGCGCTGGTCCACGCCGACCCCGCCGACACCCGTACGCTGGCCGCCCTCGCCGCCGCCACCGGGGCCGGCGAACGCACCCTCAGCCGGCTCTTCCGGTCCGAGTTCGGCATGACCTTCCCGCAGTGGCGCACGCAGTCGCGGCTGTACCACGCGCTGCGGCTGCTGGCGGACGGCGCCCCCGTCACGACGGTCGCCCACCGCTGCGGCTGGTCCTCGGCGAGCGCCTTCATCAACGTCTTCCGCCGCGCCTTCGGCCACACCCCCGGGTCGTACCTGCGACGCCCCTGACACGGCCTCGACCATAGGCCACCCAGGTAAATACCTAGAGCCTCTAGTTTCCTTCGTATAGCGTCTTCGCCGTGCCCGGAGCTTCCGCGCACGGAGGGGAGCGGAGACCGATGATGATGGCGCGCGCGGGGATCACCGCCGACCGGCTGGTGGCGGCCGGCGCAGACCTCGCCGACGAGGTCGGCTTCGAGCACGTCACCGTGTCGGCGCTGGCCCGCCGGTTCGGGGTGAAGGACGCGAGCCTGTACTCGCACGTGCGCAGCGCCCAGGAACTCCGGGCGCGGGTCGGGCTGCTCGCGGCGGGCGAGATGATCGACCGGATCGCCGCCGCGGTGGCCGGGCGGGCGGGCAAGGACGCGCTCGTCGCGTTCGCGGACGCCTACCGCGCGTACGCCCTGGAGCACCCCGGGCGGTACCGGGCCACCCACGTACAGCAGGACCCCGCCGTGGTCGTCGGCTCCCCCGTACCCCGGCGCACCGCCGAGGTCACGTACGGCATGCTTCGCGGCTACGGCCTCGCCGAGCCCGATCTCACCGACGCCGTGCGGCTGTTGCGGAGCACCTTCCACGGCTACTGCCACCTGGAGTCCATCGGCGGGTTCGGCGCCCCGCGCGAGGTGGCGGCCTCCTGGGCGAACTCGCTCGACGCCCTGCACGTCCTGCTGGAGAACTGGCCGCGCACGGCGCCCGCTTCCCCGGCTTCCCCGGCTTCCCCGGCTTCCCCGAAGGAGACACCCGATGACTGAGCAGGTCGCCGACGACCACGACGTCCGCGGCACCGGGCCCGTGCTGCTGGTCCTGCCGGGCGGGGCCGGGCACCCGATGGGGCTGGAGGAGCTGACCGGCCGGCTCGCCGAGCGGTTCACCGTCGTGACGTACGACCCGCTGGGCCTCGCCCACGGACGGCTCGGGCGGCCCGTCGGGGAGCAGCGGGTGCGGGCATGGAGCGACGGCGCGCACCGGGTGCTGGCCGGAGTGGTGCCGCGGGGCGGGCAGGCGTACGTCTTCGGTACGAGTTCCGGGGGCGTCGCCGCGCTCGATCTGCTCGCCCGGCACCCGGAGGGCCTGCGGCACGTCGTCGCGCACGAGCCGCCGGTGGTGGAGGTGCTGCCGGACGCGGCCGGGCAGCGGGCGATGTTCCAGGAGGTGTACGCCGCGTACCGGGCGGCGGGTCTCGATGCGGCGGGCGCCCGGCTCGGGGCCGGCCTGGAGGAACGGGCGCCGGGACCGCTGCCCGGGGGCGACCCCCTGTCCCCGGAGGAGGAGGCGGCCAGCCCGTTCGCGCTCTTCCTCGCGCACGTCCTGGTCCCGTTCACCGGGTACGCGCCGGACGTGGGCGCCCTGCGGGCCCTGTCGGGCCGGCTCACGCTCGGCGCGGGCGCCGGCTCGAAGGGGCAACTGCCGCACCGTACGGCCGCGGCGGCGGCCCGGCTCTGCGGTGCCGGTCTCGCCGAGTTCCCCGGCGGCCACCTCGGCGCCGTCGGGCATCCGGCCGAGTTCGCCGGTCTCCTGACCGAGGTCCTGCTGCGAACGGGACAGTGAGCAGGGGCGAACGCCCTCGGAGCGTTGTCACCGCCATGCGGAATCCGGCGATCTCGTAGACTGAAAGCTTCGCCGGTGCCCTGTGCCGCCGCGGGGGAGGGAGCGCGTCCGTGTCTCAACAGCAGTTACGCCGGAGGCCGTTGAGATCCGGCTCGACACCACCCGCACCGAGCGGATCCGCCCGGCTGGTGGGCTGGCTCGGCGGCCTCAGCTGCCTGGCCGCCGGTTACGGCGTGTTCCAGTTCCTCTTCGAGGTGCTGCCGGACAGCGTCGACGGACAGCTCGCCCACTATCTGATCCCGGGCGTCAGCGGGGCCGGCACGGCGGTCGCCACCTGGCTGGCCGCGGCCCTGGTGCGAGCGCGCGGCACCGAGCAGGCCGACGCAGGCACGCGCCGCCCGCTCCCGCGCACGCCCCTGGCGGGCCCGGGTCCGCTGCCGGGCGTCTTCTCGGCGGCGTACGAGACCCTCGCGGGGCAGGTCGCGGTCGTCGACGACCCGGTGCGGGGACGGCTGACCGGCTGGCCGCACTCGCTCGGCGAGAGCACCGGCGACGGCAGGGGCCCCGGCGCGGCCGACGGCACGGGCGCGGGCACGGGCGCGGGCACTCCGGCGCCCCCGACCCCCGTCGGCACGGCCTACGGGCTGCACATCGCGCTCGACCTCGGCGTGCCCGACGGCCGGCTGTCCACCGGCGACCTGGTGGACACCCTGTGGCGGCTGCGGCTGCCGGGCGGGGGCTGGTCGGCGCGGTCGCAGGGCGCCCAGGCGCGGCCCGAGGTGACCGCGCTGGTCCTCGGCGCGCTGGCCAGGGCGGGCGCCTCGCAGGAGCGGCTGACGGCCGAGGTCGCCCTGTGCGAGGCCGCCTTCACCCGGGAACTCGACCGGGCGGCACGGGAGTTGACGCACGTGCTCACCACCGTGCTGCGCGGTCTGCTGCGGGCCGCGCCCGGGTCCGACGCGCTGCCGCTGCTGCGCGAGACCCTGGTCGACGGCGCGATCACCGATCCGCGCCGGGACCACCGCCGCTGCTGGGCCTACCGCCTCACCGGTCCGGGCCGCCGCCCGTCGCCGCTGCACACCGCGCAGGCCGTGGTCGCCCTGGACCGGGCCGCGCGGGTGCTCGGCGAGAGCGCCAACGCCCGCGCCGCCCGGGAGGACGGCGTCCGCTGGCTGCTCGCCTGCCCCGACGCCCCGCACGACGCCTGCCTCGACCTGGAGAACGTACGGGAGGAGGTGCGCAGGCCGCGCACCGACGACCCCACGCGCCACGAGGTGCTGAACGTACGGCACTTCACCGCCGCCTGGGTCGTCCGGGCGCTGCTCACCCCGTCCGCCCGGGAGATCGCCCGCGCGGACGGTCTGGAGGACGGCTGGCGGGAGCGGCTGGACGGCGCGGCGGCCGCCGTGTGGGCGGGGCAGACGGACGGCATCTGGACCTGGGTCCGCGACGACACCAGTGAGCTGCGCCGTCCCATGTGGATGACCTACCAAGGTCTTTCGGCGCTGCGGGCGCATGCCGTATGGATGTACCAGCCGGAGGCCTGACGGGCGCGGAGCCGGCGCACCGGGCGCCGCGGGCGCGCGGGTGAAGCACGAGAGACCGAAGCACGGAAGCGGTACGAGGGGTGTGCATGGGTGGTCGGCAGGTTGTGGCGGCGCGGCGGCTGCTGACGGGGACACTGGACGAGGTGCTGTCCGAGCACGAGCTGGCGGCCGCGGCCCGCTCGGTCGTCGCCGCGCTCGGCTCCCCGGAGCGGCTGTGGGAGCTGACGGCCGAGCTCGCCTCCGGCGAGGGCGACCCGGCCGGCTGCGCCCGCCTCTCGTACCGGCACGTCCTCGGCTTCGACAAGCTGCTGCTGATCGACGGCGGGCCCCGGCACATGCTGCGCGCCCACGTGTGGCACGCCGGCGGGAGCGCGGCCGGGCGGGAGGACATCCACAACCACCGCTCGGCGCTGGCCTCCTGCGTCGTGCGCGGCCGGCTGACCATGGAGCTGTACGAGCCGCGCCCCGACGGCCAGATACCGGCGGACCGCTACGAGGAGTCGCTGTCCGGTGCGGCGGCGGACTGGCTGCTGGCGCCGGCCGGTCCGGCGCGGCTGCGTCTGACCCATGTGGCGCAGTACGCGGCCGGCAGCACGTACGCGCTGCCCGCCCACACGCTGCACCGCGCGTGGAGCGACACGGCGGGGCCGACGGTGACGCTGTTCCTGGAGACGGGGGCCGGACGGCGGGCCACCACCGACGTGTTCACGGGGGCCGGTCCGCACCCGGCGGCCGTGCCGAAGGTGCCGATGGACGAGGGCGAGTACCTGGCAGCGCTGACCGCGCTGGCGGAACTGGTCAAGGCGGGCCCGGAGATCGGCTGAGCACGGGCCCGGAGACGCGGGGGGAGACCGGGCCCGGGGGGTCAGGTGAGCGGCAGCGCCTGGCGCACGATGTCCAGGTTGTAGGCGTCGATGTCGACGCCGGACAGCTCGGCGGGCGTCAGCCAGGCGTACGCCTGGTCCGGCTCGGGCAGGACGATGTGCCGGGTCAGCGGCCGCACCAGGAAATTGTCCTGCCAGTTCTTGATCTCGTGGCCGCGGTACTCGCTGACGAAGGAGGAGTCGCCGACCTTCCGGACGACCTCGCCGAGGAGACCGGTCTCCTCCTTCAGCTCGCGCAGCACACCGTCGCGGGGGCTTTCGTCCGGTTCCAGTTTCCCGCACGGCACCCCCCACACCCTGGGCAGGAAGCGCTCTCTCACGCTGCGCCGGACGAGCAGGACCCGTCCCTGGTCGAGCACCACGGCGGCCGCGAGCCGCTTGTCTCCGGGGATGTCCATGTCCATGGTTCCTCGGTTCCTGGCCGGTTGGGAATCCACAGGGTCTGATACCCGGGAAAGCGTCAACGGTACCAGGATCGGGCCGTACGGGACCCGTGTTCACCGGCGCTCGGAGGCTCGGGCACTGAGCGCCCGCACCTCGGCGTACGACGGGGCGGCGCCGTTCGGCGGGCGCCCCGCACGGATGTCTGCGGCGGCCTCCAGGGCCGCGCCCAGGGCCCGCCTGAACAGCAGGGAGCCGAGGCTGACCCGCCGTACGCCGAGGTCGCCGAGGCGGGCGACGGTCGGGCCCGCGGGTGAGTAGAGGATGTTCAGCGGCACGTCCAGCGTCCCGGTCAGTTCGGTGATGCGGGCGGGGTCGGTCAGGCCGGGGACGAACACGCCGTCCGCGCCCGCCTGCCGGTAGGCGTCCAGGCGGCGGCACGTCTCGGCGTGATCGCCGTCGCCGAGCCAGTACGTGTCCGTGCGGGCGTTCACGAAGAGGCCGGGGACGGCGGCCTTGACCGCACGGATCTTCGCCGCGTGCAGGCGCGCGGGCCCGAGGCCGTCCTCCAGGTTGATCCCGGCGGCCCCGGCGTCCGCCAGCTCCCGGGCCAGCTCGGCCACGTCGTCCGGGTCCTCGGCGAAGCCGTCACCGGCGTCGGCCGAGAGCAGGAACGGGAGCGGCGACGGGCCCCGGCCCAGCGCCCGGACGAGCCGCACCGTCGCCTCCCGCCCCGCCGGAGCGCCGTCGGGCAGCCCGGCCGCCGCGGCCACGCCGAGGCTCGTGGTGGCGACCGCCGGGAAGCCCTGGGCTGCCAGGGCGACGGCCGACGCGTGGTCCCAGGCGTTCGGCAGCAGGAGGGGCGTGTCCCCATGGTGCAGATCGGCGAAGGCGGTCGGGGCCCCGGCGCGGGGCGGCGGTTCGCTCATACCGGGACGGTAGCCGCGCGACACTTCGGCCCCGGCCGAACGGTGCGGGGCGCGATCCCGGGCGCGCGGTTCCGGGCTTACGGCGCCGGGCGCGCGGTTCCGGGCTTACGGCGCCGGCCGGGGCGCGGGCGCCGGGGCCGACTCGGAGGGGCCGGACCTGGGACGCCCCGGTTCCGGACGGGGCGCCCCAGGCGTCTGGTTCACCGCACGCGGCGTTCGGGCAGCAGCCGCTGGGCGACGAGCGCGTCGCGGACCAGGCCCGCGTAGACGGTGGCGCCGTGTGCGGAGGTATGGGTGTTGTCGCGCTTCTCGTCGTAGAGGTACAGCGCCTTGGACTCCTCGACGCCGAGCGCTTCGACGAGGGCCTTCGTCTCGGCGGTGAGGTCGATCAGCGGGACCCGGTGCGCGGCGGCGACCTCGCGGATCACCGCCGGATGGTTCACGCCGAGGCCGTTGACCAGCAGGGCGGTGTCGTTGTTCAGCGTGCCGTCCGTATTGAACCAGCGCCGGACGATCGGGGTGACAAGAACCGGCTGGCCACCTTTCTCCCGGACGCCGGCGACGAGGGCCTCCAGGTTGGCCCGGTAGGTCGCCTCGTCCGTCGTCTTGTCGTTGTGGGCGAGCTGGACGAGGACGAGGTCGTGCGGGCGGATCAGCGGCTTGACGGTGTCGAAGAGACGGGGGTCGGCGAGGTAGCTGACCGTGCTCTCGCCGGAGTCGGCGTAGTTGGCGACGGACAGGTCCTGGCGGAGGAACTGCGGCAGTTGCTGGCCCCAGCCGCTGTACGGGTCGCCGGGCTGGTCGCAGACCGTCGAGTCGCCGACCAGGAAGATCTGCCTGGGGTGCCGGGCCGGGGTGACGCGGATGCCGGAGAGCGCGGGCGCGGAGCCGCCGAGCACCAGGTCGAGCCCCGGTGTGCCCTCGGCGCCGGTCGGTTCGCCCTCGGGGGTGCGGACGTTCACGGTGAAGGAGCGGGTCACGCGCTCACCGGCGGCGGTGGCGGTCTCCGGGAGCAGGGAGCGGCGCGTCTCGCCGCCGACGCTCGTGGCGGCGGCGGTGTCACCGCCGAGGACCACCCGCACGTCGTACGTGCCGGGCGCGACGTCGAAGTGGCAGGCGGTGGCCGTGCAGTGCGACAGGCCCGCGCCGGTGCCGGGCGCCTGTCCGTACGCGTACGCGTGGGCCGGTACGGCGGTCAGCAGCGCGGCGGCGGCCAGCGTCACCGGCAGGGCGGCGGTTCTGACAGCCGCGGCGGCCCTGGCGACGGCAGTGGTCCTGGCGACGGCGGCGGTTCTGGCGACAGCGGCGGTTCTGAAACGTGTCATTGCGGCTCCTCCGAGAGGACGACAGACCCGGGGGCTGGACCGTACCCGTTTGAGCAAGCGCTTTCTAGACCATGACCAGATTCGATGCGATCTCCAACACCAGCCTCGCGAAAGCCCTTTCGCGAAGTCGATTCGACTGTCACCCTGCGAGGCACCCGCAACCCCCACACCTCCCGGAGGAGGGCACCCCCATGTCCGGATCCGTGAACAGACCGGTCCGACGCCGTGCCTTCGTGCTCGGCACCGCGGCCGCCGCCGGCTCGGCCGCCCTGGCAGGACCGCTCGCCGCCCCGGCCGCCGCGGCGAGTTTCGGCTGGACCGACGACGGCTCGAACTACGTGATCGACACCGGCGCGAACCTCGTCCTCAAGGTCAGCAAGACCAACGGCGACCTCACCTCACTGGTCTACCGGGGCACGGAGTACCAGGGCTACGGCGGCAAGAACAGCCACGTCGAGTCAGGGCTCGGCACCTCCACGGTGACCATCACCCAGTCCGGCACGACGATCCTGGTCTCCGTCACGTACGGCACGCTCAAGCTGTACTACGCGGCCCGCAGCGGCGAGAACAACGTGTATGTATGGACCAACAAGGCCGACACCTCGGTCTCGGCCACCCGGTACATAGTCCGCGTCAAGGCGGGCCTGTTCCTCAACGACGAGCCGGACTCGTACACCTACGCGCCGACCACCATCGAAGCCTCCGACGTCTTCGCGAAGACCGACGGCCAGACCCGCTCCAAGCACTACTCGAAGCTGCGGGTGATGGACTACAACTACATCGGCTGGACGACCGGGAGCGTCGGTCTCTACATCGTCCGCTCCAACCACGAGAAGGCGTCCGGCGGCCCGTTCTACCGCTCGCTGCTGCGCCACCAGGAGTCCGGCGGCGGCGGCCTGTACGAGATCCTGTACTACGGCGAGAACCAGACCGAGTCGGAGCGCTTTGGCCTCCAGGGCCCCTACGTCATCGCCTTCACGGACGGCGGCGCGCCCTCGTCCTCGCTCTACCCGGGCACCCTGACCACGTCCTGGGCGGACTCGCTCGGCCTCTCCGGATACGTGTCCGCGAGCGGCCGGGGCCGGGTCGCGGGCGTGGGCATCACGGGCCGGAACACGTCGTTCGCGTACACCGTGGGGCTGGCCAACTCGGCCGCCCAGTACTGGGGTGCGGCGCGGTCGTCGGACGGCTACTTCTCGATCGCCGGGGTGCTCCCGGGGACGTACACGCTGACCGTCTTCAAGGGTGAACTCGCCGTCTACACCGGCTCGGTGATGGTCTCGGCGAACACGACGACCACGCTCAACACGATTGCGATCCCGTCAACGAACGATCCGGGCAACGCGAGCGTGATCTGGCGCATCAACGACTGGAACGGCACGCCGAGCGGCTTCAAGAACGCCGACCTGATGACGTACGCGCACCCGTCCGACGTGCGCGCCTCCTCCTGGACCGGGAACGTCGTGATCGGCAGCGGCACCGAGACCTCGGCCTTCCCCTGCTACCTGTGGAAGGACGTCAACAGCGGGATCATCGTCTACTTCAAGCTGACCGCAGCGCAGGCCGCCGCCGCGCACACATTGCGCATCGGCGTGACGACGGCCTACGCCAACGGCCGCCCGCAGGTCGTGATCAACGACACCTGGACCTCCGCCGTCCCCTCCCCGCCCACCCAGCCGAGCACCCGGTCACTGACCGTGGGCTCCTACCGGGGCAACAACAACACGTTCACCTACAGCGTGCCGGCGTCCGCCTGGCTGACGGACACCAGCGCCTACAACACGCTGAAGATCTACGTGGCGAGCGGTTCGGGGACGACGTCCTATCTCAGCGCGGGCACGGCGATCGACGCGATCGACCTGCTGGCCTGAGAGGTTGATGCGTCATGTCCCGCGCGTCCACTGTTGATTGGTCGCCCCGTTGCAGGTGTACGTGATGACGGCGGCGGAGTCGGCGGTGGACGCGCCGGACACGTCCAGGCACTCGCCGGTCGCCCGGGACTTGAGCAGCCAGTAGCTCCCGGACGCGGTCACGCTCCACTGCTGGGCGGTGGCCGCGGTGCAGTTCTCCTGCGTGACGTTCGAGGCGTTCTCGGTCAGGCAGAGGGAGCTGTGCCGCGCCATCAGCGCGTAGTAGCCGCTGCCGAGCGACTTGAACCAGTACTTCTGATTGCCGCCGCCGTTGCAGGTGTACTGCTTGACCACCGCGCCCGCGAGCAGCGACTGGCTGGTGACGTCCGCGCACTTGGCGCTGTGCCGGGCCGCGAGCGTCTCGTACGTGGCGCTCGTCCCGGTGACGGTCCCGGCGGCGGTGTCGACGGTGATCTCCGGATACCAGCTCATGCTCAGACTGGTGGAGCTCGGGAAGGTCAGCGGCGCCCACACGTACCGGGAGTCGTTGACCGTCCCGCCGAAGGAGTTCCCCCAGCGGTCACCGAGATAGAGGTACGAGGTCCCCGACGTGCCCTGCACCGGCAGCACGTACGCGGTCTGCGAGCCGTACGCCGTCGAGTCGCCGACGTTGGTCATCGCGGACCAGGGCCCGGCGAGCGAGGTGGCCGTCGCGTACTGCTGCTGGTTGGGGCTCCAGCCGGTGGCCCCCGACGTCAGCATGAAGTAGACGCTGCCGCGCTTGAAGAGGGCGGGTGCCTCGCGGTGGCCGCCGGGCCAGGGGTTGGCGACCAGGGCGGCGATGCCGGTGTAGTCGGCGGTCAGCCGGTAGATGTGCAGGTCATAGTTCTCACGGGCGGCGGAGACCATGTAGCCGGTGCCGTCGCTGTCGGTGAAGACGGTGATGTCGCGGGACATGTACTGGCCGAGCGGCTGGAAGCTGCCCTGCCAGGTGTAGGCGCCGTCGACGGTGGAGGACGTGGCGACGGCGGCGCGCGCCTCGCTGTAGTCGGTGCCGTTCTCCTTGTGCATCCACATCACGAACTTGCCGGTGGACGCGTTGTACATGACCTTCGGGCGCTCGATGTTGGCGGACGCCAGCTCGCTGCTGCTGGACTGGCTCAGGACGTGGGCCCGGAACTCCCAGTTCTTCAGGTCCGTGGAGCGGTAGGCGTCCACGTACCGGAAGGTGTTGTCGGCGTTGCGGTTCTCGCCGAACCAGTAGTAGTAGGAGCCGACCTTGAGGACACCGCCGCCGTGCGCGTGCACGGCCGCACCGGTCGTGTCGGTGAACTGGGTGCCGTTGGTGAGGGTCTGTGGGGCGGCTTGGGCGGGGGCCGCGGTCGCCAGCGTGCCCGCGAGCGCCAGGCAGAAGGCTGCGCAGAAGGACACGAGGGTTGCGTACGCGCGTCTCATGACGGGGTCCCTTCCGTCGTGGTGTCGGCTACCGGGACGCCGAAGTCGGGGGTGCCGTCCGCCTTCCAGCCCAGGGGCTGGACACGGGTGTGGCGGTTCGGGTCGTCGAGCGGGTCTCCGGTGATCTCCTTGTACTGGCGGGCGTGGTAGACGAGGACGTCGGTGCGGCCGTCCTCGGCGACCGTGAAGCAGTTGTGCCCGGGGCCGTACTGCTTGGTCGTGTCGTTGCTGGTGAAGACCGGCGTGGGCGACTTCGACCAGGCGGCGGGGTCGAGCAGGTCGGCGTCGTCGTCCGCGGTGAGCAGCCCGAGGCAGTAGTTGAAGTCCGTGGCGCTGGCCGAGTAGGTCAGGTACACCCGACCGCCCCGCTGGATGACCGACGGTCCCTCGTTGACCTTGTAGCCGGTCGTCTCCCACGCGTACTCGGGTGTGGTGAGGCGGACCTGCGGTCCTGTCAGGGTCACCGGGTCCGCCATCGCGGAGAGGAAGACGCCGGTGTTGTTGTCCATCCCGGGTTCGTGCTGCGCCCAGGCGAGGTAGCGGGTACCGCGGTGCGTGAAGGTGGTCGCGTCGAGGGAGAAGGTCTCCCAGGCGGTCCTCAACTGGCCCCTCTCGACCCAGGTGCCCCGGAACGGGTCGGCGCTCGCGTTCTCCAGGACCCAGATGCGTATCGCCCAGACGTCGTTCGCGGGCGCGGCGGCGAAGTAGACGTACCACTTGCCGTCGATGTGGTGGATCTCCGGCGCCCAGATGTGCGCACCCATGTCGCCGGTGGCGTGCTTGCGCCAGATCACCGACTCCGTGGCGGTCGCGAGGCCGTTCAGGGTGCGGGAGCGGCGCAGCACGATCCGGTCGTACTCCGGCGCGGTGGCCGTGAAGTAGTACCGGCCGTCGGTGTGGCGATGGATGTGCGGGTCGGCGCGGTTGCGGACGAGCGGGTTGAGGTACGGGGCGGCGGCGAGCGGCGGCGCGTCCGGCTCCGCCGCCTCGGCGGTACCGGACGCCGCGCCGGGCGCGGCGGCGAGCGCGGCGCCTGCGGCGAGGGCGCCCTTCAGGAGCAGTCTGCGGGCCGGGGGGTCGGGCAGATCGTCGGCGCGGCTCATACAGCTACCTCTCCGGAGGTGGGGACGGGCGCGAGGCATGTGCGTTCGAGATCGCGAACAACATTTGTGATTACGAACGCCGAAAAGGTAAAGGCGTGCCATGGGGAGGTCAACGGGTCCGGCGGGACAAAGGCGAGGGGTGCGGGACAAAGGCAGCGGAGGGCACACTCCGGCCAGGGCGCGTCTCGGCTAGCGTCGACGCATGACCGGCAGCGCCACCTTCACCGATGCCCTCGCCCGCGGCACCCTCGTCCTGGACGGCGGGCTCTCCAACCGGCTGGAGGCGGCCGGGCACGAGCTGAGCGACGAGCTGTGGTCGGCGCGGCTGCTCGCCGACCGGCCGGACGCGATCACCGAGGCGCACCTCACCTACTTCCGGGCCGGCGCCGACGTGGCGATCACCGCGAGCTACCAGGCCACCTTCGAAGGGTTCGCCCGGCGCGGTATCGGGCGGGAGCGGGCGGCCGAGCTCATGGGCCGCAGTGTCGAGTTGGCGCGCGCTGCGGCGCGGCGCGCGCGGGCGGAGGGCGTCGCCAGGCCACTGTGGGTCGCCGCGTCCGCGGGACCGTACGGGGCGATGCTCGCGGACGGCTCCGAGTACCGGGGGCGGTACGGGCTCAGCGCCGGTGAGCTGGAGCGGTTCCACCGGCCGCGGCTCGAGGTGCTGGCCGGGGCGGGCCCCGACGTGCTGGCCCTGGAGACCGTGCCGGACGCCGAGGAGGGGGCGGCGCTGCTGCGGGCGGTGCGCGGGCTCGGCGTACCGGCCTGGCTCTCGTACTCCGTGGCCGGTGACCGCACCCGCGCCGGGCAGCCGCTGGCGGAGGCGTTCGCCCCGGCCGCCGACGCCGACGAGGTGATCGCGGTCGGCGTCAACTGCTGCGCCCCGGCGGACGTGCCCGGCGCGGTGGAGACGGCGGCGCGGGTCACCGGCAAGCCGGTCGTGGTCTACCCCAACAGCGGTGAGCGCTGGGACGCGGCGGCCCGTGCCTGGGACGGCCGCGCGACGTTCTCCGCCGCGCAGGTCGCGGGGTGGGAGCGGGGCGGGGCGCGGCTGATCGGGGGGTGCTGCCGGGTGGGGCCTGACGCCGTGTCCGGCATCTCGGAGCTGCTGCGGGGCGGGTGAGTCCACCCGTCGGGACCGATCGGCCGCGTGGGTGTGCGGCCGCGTGGGTGTGCGGGTGCCCGGGTGTGCGGGTGCCCGGGCGTGCGGGTGCCCGGGCGGGTCGGCTCCCGTAATCTCCCGGGCGGAAAACGCTGTCTACGGGGAGGTATCCCGCTCATGCCCATCGGTCCCCTCCACCCCACGCCCGGCGCGGCCGGCGCGCTGCGGCCCGCGTCCGCCGCGCGCATCACCGGCGGGTTCTGGGCCGCCCGGCGCCGCACCAACGCCGAGGTGAGCCTTCCGCAGGGCCCCGGCCGGCTCGAGGCGGCCGGCAACCTGGCCAATCTGCGGGCGGCGGCCGACGGCACGGACACCTTCACCGGCGACTTTCCGTTCCAGGACTCCGACGTGCACAAGTGGCTGGAGGCGGCGTCGTGGCAGCTTGCCGAGACTCCGGAACTGGGCGACGATGTCGATAAGTTGACCGAGCTGCTGGCCGCCGCGCAGGGTGCCGACGGATATCTCCAGACCTACTACCAGGTGGCCCACCCCGACCGGCGCTGGCGCGAGCTCGGCTGGGGGCACGAGCTGTACTGCGCGGGGCATCTCATACAGGCCGCCGTCGCCCATCACCGGACCACCGGACGGACGGAACTGCTCGGCGTGGCCGAGCGGTTCGCCTCGCATGTCGACGCCACCTTCGGTCCCGGCAAGAAGATCGACGGTGTCTGCGGGCATCCCGGGATCGAGACGGCCCTCGTCGAGCTGTACCGGGAGACCGGCGAGCGGCGCTGGCTGGATCTCGCCACGTACTTCGTCGACCGGCGCGGTCACGGGCTGCTCGACGCGGACGTCAACCTCCATCTGGGCAAGGCCTACTGGCAGGACCACACCCCGGTCCGGGAGACCACCGCTGTCACCGGGCACGCGGTGCGGCAGCTCTATCTGCTCGCCGGTGTCACCGATCTGGCCGCCGAGACGGGGGACACGCAACTCCGGTCCCTTCTTGAACGGCTCTGGGACGGCATGGTGGCCGGCAAGACGTACCTGACCGGCGGGCTCGGGGCGCGGCACGAAGGCGAGTCGTTCGGCGACCCCTTCGAGCTGCCGCCCGACCGCGCGTACGCGGAGACCTGCGCTGCCATCGCCTCCGTCCACTGGTCCTGGCGGATGGCGCTGCTGACCGGCGAGGCGAAATACTCCGACCTGGTCGAGCGGACGCTGTTCAACGGCTTCCTCTCCGGGGTCGGCCTCGACGGCGAGACCTGGCTGTACGTCAATCCGCTCCAGGTCCGCGAGGACTACGACGGCGCCCACGCGGACGACCAGTCGGCCCGCCGCACGCCCTGGTTCCGCTGCGCCTGCTGCCCGCCCAACGTGATGCGACTGCTCGCCTCGCTGCCCCACTACATGACGAGCGGGGACGGGGAGGGCTTGCAGGTTCATCAGTACGCGTCCGGCACGTACACCGCCGGGGGCGGGACCCTGCGGGTGGAGACGGGCTATCCGTGGGACGGGCGGGTCGTGGTGACGGTGGAGGCGGTTCCGGACGAGCCGTGGGCTCTCTCACTGCGGGTGCCGTCCTGGTGTACGGACGTTGCGGTGGAGGCGTCCTGGGGTGAGGAACTGTCGGCCACCGTCGCGGGTGGGAGCGTGGGCAGCGGTGGGAGCGCGGGCAGCGGTGGGTGGTGGCGGGTGCGGCGGCGCTGGGCGGTGGGCGACGCCGTCACCCTCCGGCTCGGTATGGCGCCCCGGCTCACCCGGCCCGATCCTCGCGTGGACGCCGTTCGCGGGTGCGTCGCCGTCGAGCTGGGGCCGCTGGTCTACTGCCTGGAGGGTGTTGATCAGCGGGCAGGGGTGCGGATCGATGATCTTGTTCTGTCCGTGGACGCTCCGCTGACGGCTACACACCACGCGGATCTGCTCGGCGGCGTCACCGTCGTCACGGCCGGCGGACGCCGGAGGAGCGACGGAGTTTGCGTACCATTGACAGCGGTGCCGTACCACGTCTGGGCGAACCGGGGCGCGGGGCCGATGCGGGTGTGGCTTCCGCACGTGTGAGCGCCGCCTGCCACAGGGCCATCTCCTGGTCGCGCAGGCCGTGCACGACATCCGCCTGCGGTCCGCCGCGGAACACTCGCACCGGGTGCGTCCCGTCCCAGGCGGGCCAGCCGGGGTGGCCCTCGACCGCGAACCTCACCCACGCCGAGTGCATCGCGGTCGCCAGCTCCCGCGGCGCGCCGGGTCCCGCCAGTCGCTCCGCCTCCGGCACCCCTGCGGTGTCGAAGACGAAGCCCAGCTCCAGGGCGTGGCAGGCGCCCAGGTCCAGGTCCGGCACGTTCGACGGCCAGCCGAACTCGTAGACGTACGTGGGGGCGTGGCCGGTGCGGGACTCCGCGAGGCGGTGCAGCGGCACCCTCAGGAGGTAGTCGGTGACCAACTGGCCGACCACCTCCGAGGTGCGGGCGTCGGGGTGGGCGGCACGGTAGCCGCGGGCCACCTCCGGGCCGCAGTGGCAGCGAGCCATCGCACCGGCCAGGGCCACCGCGCCGAGCCGGTCGATGCGCTCCAGCATGCCGGTGGGCGCGAGCCACAGCCGGTACTCCTCGCTGGTCCAGCCGGCCAGTACGGCGATGTCCCGGGCGGCGCCGTCGAGCAGCGCCCGCAGCGGGTCACGGGGTACCAGGTCGCCGTCGACGACGATGCCGAAGGCCGGGCCGCCGAGGACCGGGCTGGCCCGGCGGCCGACCTCGGCCTGCGCCTCCGCCAGCAGGGGGCGGTCGACCGCGGCGAAGGCGGCGGCGGTCGCGGGAATTCTCAGGCGGGCCGCCATCCGCCGCACCAGGCGCCTGACCTTCTCCCGGTCCGTGGCCTCCGGCGGGCCGCTCTGGAGGACCGCCCGGTGGAACAGGCCCTGTGCGCGCGGGCTCGCCAGCAGCGCGCCGATGCTGATCGCGCCCGCCGACTCGCCGAAGACCGTCACCCGGTCCGGGTCGCCGCCGAACGCGGTGATCGACTCGCGCACCCACTGGAGGGCGGCGAGCTGGTCGTGCAGGCCCAGGTTGGGCGGCGCGTCCGGGAAGAGGCCGTAGCCCTCCACGCCGAGGCGATAATTGAAGGAGACGAGGACGACGCCGTCGCGGGCGAAGGTGCTGCCGTCGTAGACGGGGACGGCGGACGAGCCCCGGGTGAGGGCGCCGCCGTGGATCCACACCATGACCGGCAGCCGGGCGCCCGGGTCCGGGTCCGGGGTCCACACGTTGAGGTTGAGGCAGTCGTCGCCCGCCACGACGGGGTCCGACAGCAGCCGCGCGAACGCCTCGGAGTACGGGGGTTTGGGCGGGGTCGGGCCGAAGGTGCCCGCGTCGCGCACGCCGTGCCAGGGCTCGGGCGGGGCGGGGGGACGGAAGCGGTGCGGGCCGAACGGCGGGGCGGCGAAGGGGATGCCGCGGAAGACCGCGGCGCCCTTCTCGTACCGGCCGCGTACGGCTCCGTACGGGGTGGGGACCACCGGTTCCTCGTGCCTGCCGTTCTCTTGTTCCATGCAGCCGCCCTCTCCTCGGCACCGTGCGGGCGTCTGCCCGCGCTGTCACCGCATCACACCACGGCTTTCATCGTCTCCCGTCCGGGTTGCGGCCGCTTGCCGGGACGGGCGGCTCGGGGCGGGCGGTCCGTCGGCCGTGGTTCGCCGCGTCCGGTGGGTGGGCCGGGGCCGCGCCGGATTGCGGCTGCCGGTCGCGGGGAGGGTGACGGCAGCGCCCGTCCGTGCGATTGCGGCTGCGGGTGGCGGGCTGGCAGTCGCAAGTTTCGGGGGCGGGAATCCCGGGATCTCCGCGCTCTTCCGGGCGATGGGCGGGCGGCTCTACTGTAGGGCGCATAGGAAGCGCTTTCTATGCTTCCCGTGCGGCGTACGCCTGTCCCTCGCGCCTGGAGGCGCGACGCGGGCGGCCGAAACTTTCGCGGCCCTCGGGACAGGGCCTGAGGGGTGGTTGTCGATGGTCCGTAGCGGGAGCGTGTCGGCCGGGCCGACGCTCGCGGTCGTCGCACGCGCGGCCGGTGTCTCCGTGCCGACGGCCTCGAAGGTCGTCAACGGGCGGGAGGACGTCGCCCCGGAGACCCGGAAGAGAGTCACCGAGGCCCTCGACCGGCTCGGCTACGTGCGCCGGCCCCGCCTCGACGCGGTCAGGCCGCCCGGTCTCGTCGATCTGGTGCTGCACTCGCTGGACACCTCGCGGTCCGGCGCGGTGCTGCACGGCGTCGAGCACGCGGCGCACGACGCGGGTCTCGACGTGGTGGTCTCGGCCGGACTGACCCGCGCGCGGGGCGGCCGGCCCGAACGCGGCTGGCTGGACAAGCTCATCGCCCGCGGCTCGGCCGGTGTCCTGTTCCACCTGGCCGAGCTCACCGTCTCCCAGTACGCCTGGCTGGAGCAGCACCGCATCCCCTTCGTGATGATCGACCCGATGCGCGAACCGCCGCCGGGCGTGGTCTCGGTCGGCGCCGCGAACTGGCACGGCGGGCTGCTGGCCACCGAGCATCTGCTCGCCCTCGGCCACCGGCGGATCGCCGTCGTCGGGGGCCACCGGCGCAAGGTCCGCGACGGCGCGCGGATCGCCGGGTACCGTTCCGCGCTCGCGGCGGCCGGGCTCCGCCACCGGCCCGAGTACGTCCGCCACGGCGGCTTCGACGAGACGGTCGCCCGCCGCCGTACGCAGCAGCTTCTGGACCTGACGGAGCCGCCCACCGCCGTCTTCGTCTGTTCCGACCGGATGGCCCTCGGCGTCTACCAGGCGCTGGCGGAGCGGGGGTTGCGGGTGCCCCAGGACATCAGCGTGGTGGGGTTCGACGATCTGCCCGAGGCCCGGTGGGCCACGCCCGCGCTGACCACCGTGCGCCAGCCGCTGTCGGAGATGGCGGCCACGGCGCTGCGGCTGCTCGTCCGCATGATGGCCGGCGACCGGCCCGAGGGCACCCGCACCGAGCTGTCCACCCGGCTCGTCGAACGGGCCAGCACGGCGCCGCCCGCGCGGTGACGAGCCACGATTGAACGGAACCCGCCTACGGGCCGTACGGAGTACGGAGTGACGGCGGGATCTTTCCGAGCCCGGTCCGCCGCGCCATCACCGGGCTACGCACGGAAGGAACTTCGGGTTGTCTCTCTCCTCGCGGTCACAGCAACATCCGGACACGGGCACGGATGCAGACACGGGCCATCCGGACACGGGCACGGATGCAGACACGGGCACGGAAGCGGGGGCAGCGGCCGGGGTGTCCGAAGAGGGAGCGGCAGTCGGGGCGGTCATGGGCGCAGGCTGGCGTGCCCGGTATCCCGCGGTGGCCCGTGGTGTCACCGTCACCGTCAGCTTGCTCTCGTTCGCGCTCGTCATGCTCGCCCTGCTGCTGCCCAACCGGCTCTCCGGGTTCCACCCCGCCGAGTTCACCCGGCTTCCGGGGGAGGCCGTGTTCGGGGCGGCGTTGCTGCTCGTGCTTCCGCGCAGACCCCGCATCGTGGTGGCCGTGCTCGCCGGGGCCTGCCTGGGCGCGCTGACCGTGCTGAGCCTGCTGGACATCGGGTTCAGTCAGTTCCTCGGGCGCGGGTTCAACATGGTGCTCGACTGGTCGCTCTTTGGTGACGCCGAGTCCTATGTGAAGGATTCTTTGGGGGCGGCGGGTGCGACCGTTGCCGTGGTTGCCGTTGTGGTCATCATTCTTGCGCTCTTTGCGTTGCTCGCTCTTGCCGTTGTCCGGCTCGGGAATGTGATGGCCCGGCACAACGCCGTGGCTACGCGTACGGTGCTCGCGCTCGGGACCGTCTGGGTGCTGTGCATGGAGACCGGGGCGCAGTTCGCCGGCGTGCACGTCGCCGCCGACCACGCCGCGGGGCTCGTGCAGTACCGGGTGCGTGCGGTGCGCGACACGCTGCGCGACGAGGCCGCCTTCGAGGAGCAGGCCAAGCACGACAAGTTCGGCAGCACACCGCCCGGTCAGCTGCTGACCGGCCTCCGCGGCAAGGACATGATGTTCACCTTCATCGAGAGCTACGGCCGCAGCGCGGTGGAGGACCCGGTCACCGCGCCCGGCGTCGACGCCACCCTGACCGCCGCGACCGAGAAGCTGGCCGACGCCGGGTTCGCCGCCAGGAGCGGCTGGCTCACCTCGGCCACCTATGGCGGCAACAGCTGGCTGGGGCACTCGACCTTCCTGTCCGGGCTCTGGATCGACAACCAGCAGCGCTACCGCACCGTCACCTCCAGCGACCACCTGAGCCTCACCCGCGCCTTCCAGAAGACCGGTGCCTGGCGGACGGTCGGCATCATGCCTGGCGTTCAGAAAGGCTGGCCCGAGGCCAAGTACTTTGGACTGGACAATGTCTACGACTCTACTGAACTCGGTTACAAGGGGCCCAAGTTCAGTTGGTCCACCATGCCCGATCAGTACGCCCTGACCGCCTTCGAGCGGCTGGAGCATGGGAAGAAGCATGACAAGCCATTGATGTCGGAGATCATTCTGACTTCCAGTCATCAGCCTTGGGCGCCCATTCCGAAGACCGTTCCGCAGGACGAGGTCGGGGACGGCTCCATCTACAAGGGGATCGAGAAGGCCGGCAAGAACCCCGCTGACGTCTTCTACGACTCCACCAAGGTCAAGCAGGAGTACGGCAAGTCCATCCAGTACTCGGTGAACAGCCTCATCGACTACGTCACCCGGTACGGGACCAAGGACACCGTGCTCGTCTTCCTCGGCGACCACCAGCCCATGGCCCGGGTCAGCGGCGAGGACTCCGACCGCGACGTGCCGTGCGCGATCGTCGCCCGCGACCCGAAGGTGCTGGACAAGATCGCCGACTGGGGGTGGTCGGACGGCCTCCAGCCCGGACACGACGCCCCTGTCTGGAAGATGAGTGCCTTTCGGGATCGGTTTCTGACGGCCTACGGTTCGACTCCCTCGTCCTGAGTGGTCGGGCGCGCGTGGTCACTGGGAGGCGCCTGCCGTCCAGGTGATTCCGCCCAGCACGTGAGCCTGGAAGTCCGGGTCTTCGTACGCCTCGGACGCGTGGCCCAGCGCCGTGTAGAACACCCTGCCCGCGCCCTGTTCGCGGCACCACACCAGCGGGTGGTCGGCGCCCATCCCGCCGCCGTCGTACGAGGACTCGTCGGCGGCGGCCAGCACGCGCACCGCGCTCCGGGGGCTGCTCCGGAAGTCGTACCACTCGTCCGTGACGGGCCAGACCGGCGGCAGGTGCCGCGTCGCCGGGTGGTCGCGGTCCTCGACGACGACCTTGCCCGGCTGGTACTCGGGGTGCCGGGCGAAGCGCGCCCCGAGCAGTTCGCCGTAGAACGGCCAGTCGTACTCGGTGCAGGCTGCCGCGTGCACTCCGGCGAAGCCGCCGCCCGACTCGATGTACGCCCTGAGCCGGTCGCGGCCGCCGGGGGTCAGCACCTCGCCGCTGGTGGAGAGGAAGACGACCGCCGCGTACGGGTCGAGGGGGCGCTCGAACGCGCCGGGGTCCTCGGTCGCGTCGGCCGTGAAGCCGTGCGCCGCCGCGAGGGCGCGTACGGCGGCGACGGCGTCCGGGATGGAGGCGTGCCGGTAGTCGGTGGTCCGGGTGTAGAGGAGGAGGCGGGAGGTCATGGCGTCGAGCCTATGGCCGGTCCCCGTCACGGCTCCTGCGGTCCCTGGTCCAGGCGGAACGGCGGGTACACGTCCGTCATGAGCGCCGCGTAGGCCGTCACACGGGCGACCCAGCGGTGCAGGCCGATGTTCAGGTCGTACATGCCGTGCGGATAGCGGCCGGTGAAGAGGAGGGCTACGCCCGCGTAGAGGGCCAGGACGCCGGTGAGTCCGCCGGCGGCGTTCGGGCCGCCGATGAAGAACCCGGTCACCACCGACTGCGGCAGCACCAGCAGCCACCACTTGACCAGTACCAGGCCGCGGGAGAGCGGTCCGGGGCGGGCGATCTCCAGGTGCGCGGGGTAGTCCGGCACGTCCGCCAGGGTGAAGGGCGGATAGCGGTCCGTGGCGAGCGAGCCGTAGCCGTAGTACGCCACCCGCCAGGTCCAGCGCAGCACCCCGACGTTGAAGTCGAACAGGGTTCGCGGGTAATGAGTGGTGAACAGGATGGCGACGAAGGCGATGACCGTGACCAGCAGGAACGCTAGCCACAAGAAGGCCAGGATCAGGTAGTGCGGGATCGCCAGCAGCCACTTGACCAGCCAGAGCCAGCGGGACAGGCCCGGTTCGGGCTCGTGGCGGGCCTCCAGCGTGACGGGGCTGCAGGGCGGCACCCTCAGTTCGGTGGTCGGCTCGGTGGTCGGATATGTCATGCCGCTGCCTCCCCGTCACCGCACGGAACGGCATGGAACGGAATTGGACCTGCCGCTTTTCCCCCGGATATGCGATACGCGCGTTTTCTTTCCTGTACAACCGGGCGGGGATTGCGGCAAGGCACCCGGCCGGGACCGTGTCCGTTTCGTTCAAGACGGCCGCCGGGGCGCCGCCTAGCGTGGCCGGTATGACTCCACGATTCGATGTGATCGGCGTCGTCGTCTCCGACCTCGCCGCCTCGCTCGCCTTCTACCGGCGCCTGGGACTCGGATTCCCCGACGGTGCCGAGGACCAGCCGCATGTCGAGGCCGCGCTGCCCGGCGGGATCCGGCTGGCGCTCGACACCGAGGAGACGGTCCGGTCCTTCCATCCCGGGTGGCGTCCGCCGCACGGTGGCGGCCGGGTCTCGCTCGCCTTCCGCTGCGACAGCCCGGCGGAGGTCGACGCCGTCTATGCGGACCTGGTCGGCGCCGGACACCACGGCGAGCTCAAGCCGTGGGACGCCGTCTGGGGGATGCGGTACGCGGTGGTGCTCGACCCGGACGGCAACGGCGTGGATCTCTTCGCTCCGCTGCCGGTGACCGGCTAGGGGCTGGGCTGCATCAGAGGAGTTCGGCGAGTGTGGTGCCGGTCAACTGCCGTACCTCCCGGGACAGGTGGGGCTGGTCCGCGTAGCCGGAGCGGGCCGCCGTCAGCGCGAAGGACGTCCCGGTCCTGGCGAGGGCCAGGGCCCGCTGGAGGCGCAGGATCCGGGCCAGCGTCTTGGGGCCGTACCCGAACGCGGTCAGGGAGCGGCGGTGCAACTGGCGGGCCCCTAGGCCGAGCCGGTCCGCGGTCGCCGCTACGGGGCGGCCCGCGTCGAGCGCCGCCACCAGTTCCCGGAGCAGCGGATCGAAGGGGTCCGAGGCGGCGGCCCGCGCCAGGGCGATGTTCTCCAGCGCGTCGAGGGTGCGCGCCGGGGTCCCGGCCGCCCGGAGCCGGGCGGCGAGACGGCGCACCTCGGGGGCCTGCCAGAGGTCGGACAGTTCGACGCGGCGGTCCTTCAGTTCGTGCGCGGGGACGCCGAGGAGCGTGGGCGCGGTGCCGGGGAAGAAGCGGACGCCGGTCCAGCGGGCGGGTCCGCCCCCGGGGCGGTACGCGCGGGTGTCGGGGCCCGCGACGAGCAGGCGGTCGCCGTTCCACAGCAGGTCCATGCAGCCGTCGGGCAGGACGGGGCGGGCGTGCGGCGCGCCGGGCTCGTTCGTCCAGAGCACCGCGCCCGGCAGCCGGGACGGTCGTTGCGCGTACACACCGGCCAGGCTACGCCGCGCGTGTGCTCACTCGCCGGACGGCGACTCGCTTCCGTTGCGGTGCTGGTGGTGCGTGCTCTTGGCGTGGGTGCGCAGCCGGGACGTGACGTCCTCCGGGGGCAGGAAGCGCGACCAGCGTTCGGGGAACTCGGAGGGCATGTCCGGGTCGTCGGGGTCGGGGTCCACGGAGCGGGCGGCGGAGGCGCGGGCGATGTACTCGGCGACCTGGGCCTCGCGCAGGCGTTCGTTGGCGGCGCGGGCGGCGGCCGTGGCGGCGGCCGGCCAGACCCGGTCGATGGCGGCGTTGACCGCCGCGCCCACCAGGACGGCGAATGCTGAGACCCCGATCCACAGCAGGACGGCGACAGGTGCGGCGAGCGAGCCGTAGATCGTCGGGCCCTCGACCGTGTTCGTCAGGTAGATGCGGAGCAGGAAGCTGCCGAGCACCCACATGGCGAGGGCGACCAGGGCGCCCGGGACGTCCTCGATCCACGGGGAGCGGACCGGCACGGACACGTGGTAGAGGGTGGTCAGGAAGACGATGGACAGGACGATCACGACGGGCCAGTAGAGGACCTGTACGACGGTCGTCGACCACGGCACGATCTTCACCACGGCGTCAGGTCCGGCCACCATCAGCGGCAGCGCGACCGAGCCGATCAGCAGCGCCACGACGAAGAGCAGGAACGACATCACGCGGGTGGCGACGATGCCGCGGGTGCCGTCGAGTCCGTACATGACGGTGATGGTGTCGATGAAGACGTTCACCGCGCGGGAGCCCGACCACAGGGCGAACAGGAAGCCGAGGGAGATGACGTCGGGGCGGCCGCCCTTCATCACGTCGTCCAGGATCGGCTGCGCGATCTGGGTGACGCCCTTGTCGGACAGGACCGTGCGGGACGCCTCCAGCAGGTTGTTCTGGAGGCTGACGATGGTGTCGGCGCCGGTCCAGTCGTCCACGTAGCCGAGCAGCCCGATCAGGCTGAGCAGCAGCGGCGGGACCGAGAGCAGGGTGAAGAAGGCGGCCTCGGCCGCGAGGCCCAGGATCCGGTACTCCATGCACGAGTTGACGGTGTCCTTCAGCAGCAGCCAGGCGGTCCTGCGCTTGGAGACGTTGCGGTACAGGGCACGCGCGCGGTGGAGTCGGCCGCCGGGGCCCTCGGCTTGTTCACTTGCTGGCTGCACGCCCTAACGGTATCCGCACTTCCGGGCCGCACTCACCCTCCGGCGTGCGCCTTCACCGGGCGCGGGCGCCCTGTGGTGGGTGCGGACGCGATCGGGTCCCACGCTCCACGGAAGGCCCCGTTCCTCCCCCGTGGCCGCGTAATGCGGCAGAAAACCAGGCGCAACACAGCAGAAACCGGCACGGTATTCGAACGCTGTTTCTGTCATGGCCTCGACGGCCGAATTCCGGAGGGTCACAAGCGGAAGGCTCGGTGGTGTTTGCACTGCACATCCGGAAAGTTCCCCGGTCGGACGGGTACGCGGGACGGTGCGGCCATACGCGAGCAAAGGAGTCTATGTAACAGGAAAGCGACAGAGATTCGATGCTTCTTGAAACGCTCATGATCCTGCCGAAAGAATTCGGATTGCATTCCGCTGGGCACACCGTCACAGGAGAATGAGAAATACCGCCTGACCTGGCACTTCGCAGCCGCTCGGGCGCACGACCACGGGGGACATCACAGGGCCCTGACCCGGGCCCGGCCACGTCGCGATACCCGTGATCCGTGCGAGAACCGTACGGATCATTGTCGTGCTGCGCGCTGCCATTCCACGCGGTCAACCAACCCCCCATGACGAACAGAATCGTCTCCGATGCATTTCTGTACCGCGTTTTCTCAGCCGTCGTCCGGGCGCTCCGAAACCACACGTTCCACACGCATTTACAACACCGCCCGGATTCGCCGCGGCCGTGAACGACGGCCATGTCCCCACCGTATGCATTCCTGGAGGATTCCAGGAGACCGCGGACGGGACTTTCGCCGCCCACTCTCCGCGCTCCCCCCACTCCCCCCGCGCTCCCCCGTGACGCCGTGCGCCCCGGCGGCTCCGGCGAACCATCATTTAACAGCACATTTCAGCCAAAGTGTGTGACACATCAATCCAACCGGCGATCCATACCGAACAACCCGTAAGCACCGACAACCATCCCAAGGAGCTGAAGTGGTGGGAAAACCCAGCGAGGTCATAGCGGCCGACCCGGTCGAAGTCCCGGCCACCCGGGACGGGCACGCCCCCGCGGTGAACGGCGTCGCCACCGGCACGGAGCCGCTCCTCGCCGAGCTGCTGTCCGGCGTCCTGCGCGTCGACCGGGTGCCCCCGGACAGCCACTTCTTCGACGATCTCGGGGCGAACTCCCTGGTCATGGCGCAGTTCTGCGCACGCGTCAGGAAGCGGGACGATCTGCCGCCGGTATCGATCCGGGACGTCTACGCCCACCCGACCGTCCGTGACCTGGCGACGGCGCTCGACGAGGCGCCCCGGCAGGAGGAGACCCCGGCCCCGGCTCCGCCCGCCGAGGCCCCCGCGCCCGGCAGCACCCTCTGGTACGTCGTCTGCGGTGCACTGCAATTCCTGGTCTTCGCCGCCTACTGCTTCGTCGCCGGACTGACCGCCGTCGAGGGCTACGACTGGATCTCGGCCGGCTCCGGCGTGGCCGACGTCTACCTGCGGTCGGTGGTCTTCGGCGGCTGCGTCTTCGCCGGTGTCTGCACCTTGCCCGTGGTGGCCAAATGGGTGCTCGTCGGCCGCTGGAAGGAGCAGGAGTTCCCCGTCTGGAGCCTCGCCTACGTGCGGTTCTGGATCGTCAAGGCGCTGCTGCACGCCAACCCGATGGTGCTCATGGCGGGCAACCCGCTGTACGTGCTCTATCTGCGGGCCCTCGGCGCGAAGATCGGCAAGGGCGTCACCATCCTGTCCCCCGCCGTCCCGGTCTGCACCGACCTGTTCACCGCCGGGGCCGGCACGGTGATCCGCAAGGACTCGTTCTTCTCGTGCTACCAGGCGCACGCGGGCCGCATCAGGACCGGCCCCGTCACCCTCGGCAAGGACGTCTTCGTCGGCGAGAAGACCGTCCTCGACATCCACACCTCGATGGGCGACGGAGCCCAGCTCGGCCACACCTCCGCGCTGTACAGCGGCGTCTCGGTGCCGGCCGGCGAGCGCTGGCACGGCTCACCGGCCCAGCGCACGGACGTGGACTACGTACGCATCCCGCCGGTCCCCGGCTCCACCCTGCGCCGGTTCGGCTTCGGCCTGGCCACGCTGGTGCAGACCGTCTTCGTCTACATTCCGCTGCTGGTCGGCGGCGTCTACATCCTCGGCGCCCTGGCGCCCTCGCTGACCGCGCTGTTCAGCCCCGAAGAGCAGAGCCTCGGCTCACCGCGGTTCTACGCCGAGGCGCTGCTCCTGTCCGCCGGGATCTTCGTCGGCCTGCTGACCGTCGGCCTGTTCGCCATGACGGTCCTGCCGCGGCTGCTGAACCGGGTGATCGAGCCGGAGAAGGTCTATCCGCTGTACGGCTTCCACTACTCGGTGCAGCGCTCGATCGCCCGCCTGACCAACTTCAGGTTCTACAAGTGGCTCTTCGGCGACAGCTCGTACATCGTCCACTACCTGCGGCTGCTCGGGTACGACCTGACGCACGTGGAGCAGACCGGGTCGAACTTCGGCACCGAGATGCAGCACGAGACGCCGTACCTGGTCACCGTCGGCAGCGGCACGATGGTCGCCGACGGTCTCTCCGTCCTCAACGCGGAGTACTCCGGCACGTCGTTCCGCGTCTCCCGGACGACCATCGGGGCGCGCAGCTTCCTGGGCAACGCCATCGCCTACCCGGCGGGCGGGCGCACCGGCGAGAACGTCCTGCTGGCCACCAAGGTGATGGTGCCCCTCGACGGCGAGGTCCGCTCGGGCGTGGGCCTGCTGGGCTCCCCGCCCTTCGAGATCCCCCGCACGGTGGAGCGGGACAGCCGCTTCGACCACCTGCGCGACGGGGCCGAACTCAAGCGCAGGCTGTCCTCGAAGAACCGGCACAACCTGCGCACGATGGGCCTGTTCCTGTTCCTGCGCTGGGTGAACACCTTCGCCCTGACGGTGATCGGCTTCGCCGCCTACGACCTGTACGGGACGCGGCCCGCCGCCGGCGGCGTCTTCGTCGGCGGCTCGATGGTGCTGAGCCTTGCGTTCACCACCGCCTTCTGGGTCCTGGTGGAGCGCGTCATCGGGCGGTTCCGGCCGCTGGAGCCGAAGCTGTGCTCGATCTACGACCCGTACTTCTGGTGGCACGAGCGCCTGTGGAAGGTGCCCGACCTCTATCTCAACGTGTTCAACGGAACGCCGTTCCGGAACCTGGTCTGGCGCCTGCTCGGCGTCCGGATGGGCCGCCGGATCTTCGACGACGGCGTCTACATCACGGAGCGCACGCTCGCCTCGATCGGCGACGACGCGACGCTCAACACGCACAGCAAGGTCCAGGCCCACTCGCAGGAGGACGGCACCTTCAAGTCCGACCACATCGTGATCGGCGACGGCTGCACCCTCGGGGTCGGCTCGCTCGTCCACTACGGGGTGTCGATGGGCGACGGTGCGGTGGTCGGCGCCGACTCCTTCCTGATGAAGGGCTCGGAGGTCCCGTCCGGCGCTTACTGGACCGGCAATCCCGCGGTGCCCGTGCGGCAGCGGTGCCGGTGACCGGCAGCACGACGAAGACAGCAGTGACCACGGTGGAGGGGGAACCGATGACGACCGAACGGACGAGGCAGGCGGAGGAGACGGAACAGGCCGGGGACGCCGGACGGGCGTACTGGCACGGGGTGCTGACCGCCGGGGGCCCGACCGCCCTGCCGCGCTGGTCCGCCGATCCGGCGCCGGGCGTCGCGGAGCACGAGGTGCCCGTACCCGACCGGCTGGTGCGGGACCTGCGGGAGCTGGGCGTACCGATCGGCACGGCGCTGCTGGCCGCGCACGCCAAGGTCCTCGCCGCGCTGTCCGGCGAGGCGGAGGTGGCCACCGGGCTCGTCGCCGGGGACGGCGGCAGGCCGCTGCCCTGCCGGCTCACGGCGGGCCCCGGCACCTGGCGGGAACTGCTGCTGCACGCCCACGCGGCCGAGGCCGGCCTGCGCGCGCACCGGCACTTCCCCGTCGACACGCTCCGCCTCGAACTGGGGCTGACCGAGGCGCCGTACGAGACGGTGCTCGACCCCGAAGGCAGCGGCGGGGAGCTCGACGAGGACACCGTGCTGCGGGTGGCGGCCGTACGGGCCACCGCGCCGGCGGGGGGCGCGCGGGACGGCGATCTGCTCGCCCTGCGGCTGCGGTACCGCACCGGCGTGCTGGACGCGGAGAGCGCCGCCAGGATCGCGGGCTACCACGTCACCGCGCTCGCCCTGCTCGGCGCGGGCCCGGACACCGACCACCGGCAGCGGGCGCTGCTGTCCGCCGCCGAGCTGCGCTTCCAGCTCGAAGGGCTCGCCGGGCCGGACCGGGAGCTGCCGGACCGCCGGGTGCACGAGCTGTTCGAGGAGCGGGTGGCGGCCCGGCCCGACGCGGTGGCGGCCGTGCACGACGGCGAGGTGTGGACCTACGCGGAGCTCAACTCCCGGGCCAACCGGCTCGGCCGGGCGCTGCTCGCCCGCGGGCTGCGCCCCGAGGACGTCGTCGCCGTGGTGATGGAGCGCGACCTGGACTGGCTGGCCGCCGTCCTCGCGGTGTTCAAGGCGGGCGGCGTGTACCTGCCGGTCGAGCCGGGTTTCCCCGCCGGGCGCATCGCGGCCACGCTGACCCGGGCCGGCTGCGGTCTCGTCGTCACCGAGCACGGCAGCACCGCCACGCTCGACGCCGCGCTCGCGGACACGGCGGGCGAAGCGGGCGGGCCGGGCGCGGTGAAGCTGTACGCCGACGCGGCGTACGCCGAGGGCCACGACGACGGTGACCTCGGAGTCACCGTCACGGCCGGACAGCTCGCGTACATCTACTTCACCTCCGGCTCGACCGGGGAGCCGAAGGGCGCGATGTGCGAGCACGCCGGGATGCTCAACCACGTCCTGGCGAAGATCGACGACCTGGGGATCGGCGCGGACACGGTGGTCGCCCAGACGGCGCCGCAGTGCTTCGACATCTCCCTGTGGCAGCTCGTCTCGGCGCTGGTGACCGGCGGCCGGACGCTGATCGTCGGGCAGGAGACGATCCTGGACGTCCCCGCGTTCGTGGACACCCTCGTACGCGGCCGGGTCGGCGTGGTCCAGCTCGTGCCCTCGTACCTGGAGGCCGTTCTCTCGGAGCTGGAGCAGCATCCGCGCGAACTGCCCGCTCTGCGCCGGGTGTCGGTCACCGGGGAGGCCGTGAAGCGGGAGACGGTGCAGCGCTGGTTCGCGGCCGGGCCCGGTATCGGGCTGGTGAACGCCTACGGCCTGACCGAGACCTCCGACGACACCAACCACGAGGTGATGGACCGGGTCCCGGACCACGCCCGGGTCCCGCTCGGCCGCCCCGTGGCCAACGTACGCGTCTACGTCGTCGACGAGCACCTGGCACCGGTGCCGCTCGGCGCGCCCGGCGAGATCGTCTTCTCCGGGGTCTGCGTCGGCCGCGGCTACGTCAACGACCCCGAGCGCACCCGGCAGGCGTTCCTGGAGGATCCGCACCGGCCCGGCGAGCGGCTGTACCGCAGCGGCGACCAGGGGCGCTGGCTGCCCGACGGCAAGCTGGAGTTCCTCGGCCGCCGGGACACCCAGGTGAAACTGCGCGGGTTCCGGATCGAGATCGGCGAGATCGAGGCGGCGCTGCTGCGGGTGCCCGGCGTACGGGACTGCGCGGTGGTCGTCGCCCGGGGCGCACGGCTGGTGGCCTTCTGCGCGGGCGGAATCCCGGTCGCCACCGAGATCCTGCTCGAACGCCTCGGCCGGTCGCTGCCCGCGTACATGGTGCCCTCCGCCGTCCACTGGCGCGAGAGCCTGCCGCTGACCGCGAACGGCAAGACCGACCGCAAGACGCTGACCGCGCTCGCCGGGGAACTCGACGTCGTCGAGGACGTGCTGCGCGAGCCGGTCACCGACGACGAACGGCGCATGGCCGCCGCGTGGGCCGAGGTCCTCGGCATCCCCGGGGACCGGATCGGCCGGCACGACGACTTCTTCGACCGGGGCGGCACGTCCCTGGCGGCGGTGAAGCTGGCGATCGCCCTGGACCGCGCGGTCTCCCTGAAGGACGTCACCCGTCACCCGGTCCTCGCGGACCTGGCCGGGCTGCTCGGACAACGGGCCGCCGACCGGGCCGCGAGCGAACGGCCGGCCCGCTGAGAACCGAACGGGCGGGCCGGATTCCCGACCTGTCAGCGCAGATCCGCACGACCGGCGAAATACCGAAAGCCGAAAGGAAGAAAGCACATGTCGTCCTCAACCGGGACCTCACTGCCCGCCGTCCGCACGCTCCGGGGCACACCACCGCTGCTGGAGGTCGACGCGGGCCTCGATGCGGCCGACTGGGCCGCCGGGCACCGCGACGCCCTGCGCGGCGCCGTCGCCGAGCACGGCTCCGTCCTGGTCCGCGGCCTGGAGCTGCGCGACCCGGGCACCACGGGCACCGTCTTCCGGCGGCTGGCCGGCGGCCTGATGGCCGACCGCGAGTCCTTCGCACCCCGGCGCGCCTACGCCGACGGTGTCTACTCGTCGTCGAAGTGGCCGCCGAACCAGCAGATGTGCATGCACCACGAGCTGAGTTACGCGCTCGAGTTCCCCGCTCTGATGATGTTCGCCTGCCTGGTGGCGCCCGCCGGGGGCGGGGCGACCGCGGTAGCCGACGCCGAGGCCGTGCTCGCCGCGCTCCCGGCCGGACTGACCGGTCGGTTCGAACGGGAGGGCTGGCTGCTCACCCGCACCTACAACGACGAGATCGGGGCGTCGGTCGCCGAGGCGTTCGGCACGGACGACCGCGCCGCCGTCGAACGGTACTGCCGCGCCAACGCCATCGAGTTCGCCTGGCAGCCGGACGGCGGCCTGCGCACCCGGCAGCGCCGCGGCGCGGTGGTCCGCCACCCGGTGACCGGCAGGCGCTGCTGGTTCAACCAGATCGCGTTCCTCAACGAGTGGACGATGGACCCCGAGGTGCACGAGTACCTGGTCGACGTCTACGGCGCCGACGGGCTGCCGTTCAACACCCGCTTCGGCGGCGGCGACCCCATCGGCGAGGACGTGGTCCGGCAGATCAACGAGGTGTACGAGGCGCACACCGTGCGCGAGCCGTGGCAGGCGGGCGACCTGCTGCTCGTCGACAACGTGCGCACCGCGCACAGCAGGGAGCCCTTCGAGGGGCCCCGGGAGGTGCTGGCCGCGCTCGCCGACCCGGTCCGCCTGGCCGACTGCTCGCCGACCGGGGAGGGGACCGCCCGATGAACACACCCAAGGTGCCGCCCTTCTCGGTGATCCCCGGCGCCCAGGTGCAGCAGGCGCTGCACGGGCGCGAGCGGGAGATCGTGGAGCTGGTGGAGACGGCCTACCGGCTGCACGGCGCCGGTGACTCGGTGAACCCGCCCTCGTACTTCCTGCGGTTCCCGGACCGGCCGTCCTCCCGGATCATCGCGCTGCCCGCCTCGATCGGCGGCGAGCTGCGGGTCGACGGCCTGAAGTGGGTCTCCAGCTTCCCGGAGAACACCGCGTCCGGGATCCCGCGGGCCTCGGCCGTGCTGATCCTCAACGACCACGACACGGGCTATCCGTTCGCCTGTCTGGAGGCGTCGATCATCAACGCCGCCAGGACGGCGGCGTCCGCCGCGCTGGCCGCGGACCGGCTCAGCCGCGGGCGGCAGCGCCCGAAACGGGTCGGTTTCATCGGGACGGGCCTGATCGCCCGCTACATCCACACCTATCTGTCGGCGACCGGGTGGTCGTTCGACGAGACCGGTGTGCACGACCTGTCCGCCGGGAGCGCCGCCGGTTTCCGGGGCTATCTGGAGCGGGCGGGCGCGGGCGGCAAGATCACCGTCCATGACCGGGCCGAGGACCTGGTCCGCTCCAGCGACCTGCTGGTCTTCGCGACCGTGGCGGCGAAGCCGCACATCCACGACCCGTCGTGGTTCGCGCACCACCCGCTGGTCCTGCACGTGTCACTGCGCGATCTCGCGCCGGAGGTGCTGCTCGCGTCGGCCAACATCGTCGACGACGTCGAGCACTGCCTCAAGGCCGAGACCTCGCCGCACCTGGCCGAACGGCTCACCGGGAGCCGGGACTTCCTGGACGGCACGCTCGACGACGTGCTGAGCGGACGGCTGACCGTACCGGCGGACCGGACGCTGGTGTTCTCGCCCTTCGGTCTCGGGGTGCTGGACCTGGCGGTCGGCAGGTTTGTCCACGACGAAGTGGCCGCGCGCGGCGAGCTCCGCGCCGTCGACGGCTTCTTCCACGAGCTGCGCCGGCACGGATGACCCGCCGGGTCCGTGCCACACAAGAGGGGGACACCATGCCAGTCATTTCCGCACCACTGGAGTACAACGAGGAGGAGCTCTACGTCGACCTGCGTGCGGCGTTGCAGCTTCCCCTCTACCTGAAGTGCGAGGGGTTCAACTTCGCGGGGTCGATCAAGCTGAAGGCCGCCACCGAGATGGTGGAGGCCGCCGAACGCGAGGGCCGGCTGCGGCCCGGCTCCGTCCTGGTCGAGTCCTCGTCCGGGAACCTGGGCGTGGCGCTCAGCGTGCTGGCGGCCAGCAAGGGCTACCGGTTCCTGTGCGTCACCGACTCCCGCTGCAACCTGCCGACCCGGCGGCTGATGGAGACCCTGGGGGCCCGGGTGCACGTCATCGACCAGCCGGACGCGGCCGGCGGTTTCCTGGGCGCCCGGATCTCGTACGTGCGCGCGCTGTGCGCCTCCGACGACCGGTACGTGTGGCTCAACCAGTACGCCAACCACGGCAACTGGCGGGCGCACTACCGCAGGACCGCGCCGGCCATCGCCCGCCGGTTCCCCGACCTCGACGTGCTCTTCGTCGGGGCGGGCACCACCGGCACCCTGATGGGCTGCGCGCGCTGGTTCTGGCAGTGGAACCGCCGGGTGCGGGTCGTCGCCGTGGACAGCGTCGGCTCGGTCACCTTCGGCGGGGCGCCGGGCCCGCGGATGATTCCGGGCCTCGGCACCAGTGTCCGCCCCGAACTGCTCGACGAGTCCTACGTGGACGACGTGGTGCATGTCGACGAGACGGACACCGTCCGCGTCTGCCGGCGGCTGGCCGCCCGCGGCTTCCTGTTCGGCGGCTCCACCGGCACGGTGGTCAGCGGCGCCGCGCAGTGGCTGGCCCGGCACGACCGGCGGCGGCGACTGACCTCGGTGGCGATCGCCCCCGACCTCGGCGAGCGCTACCTCGACACCGTCTACCGCAACAACTGGCTGGAAGACCTGCACGGCGACGACGTCCTTGCCCCCGACGAGCTGGCGGCCTTCTCCAAGTCGGCCTGAGCGGCCGCACCACCACGGCGGACCACGCCGGCCGGGGGGCCGGCGGTGGCCCGCCGGGCACGTGGACCCGACGGCCACCGGCACCGGGAAGGACCGGCCCCCGGTGCTGTGGCCGGCGATCTGGTGAGCACCGCCGTACCGGGGGGTAGGTTCGCAGACATGGCAGCCAGCACCCACACCGTGACCAATCAGGCTCCGCCTCTGGTGGACTACGACGTCTTCAGCGCCGACCGGGTCCTCGTGGCGGCGGTCGAACGGCATCTCGATCCCGGCCTGCTCGACGAGGCCCGCGAGGACCTGTCCGGCTTCGGCCGCTCGGCGGGCTCCGCGCAGGTGCAGGAGTGGGGGGCGCTGGCCAACGAGAACCCGCCGAAGCTGCGCACCCACGACCGCTACGGCAACCGGATCGACGAGGTCGACTTCCATCCGTCCTGGCACCGGCTGCTCGGCAAGGGCGTCTCGGCCGGGCTGACCTCGGCCTGGGGGCGGCCCGGCGGTCACGTCCGGCGGGCGGCCGGCTTCCTGGTCTGGACGCAGGCCGAGGCGGGCAACGGCTGTCCGCTGTCCATGACCCACGCCGCGGTGCCCGCGCTGCGCACCGACCCGGCACTGGCCGCCGAGTGGGAGCCGCGGCTGACCTCCGTCCTCTACGACCAGGGGCTGCGGCCCGCCGCGGAGAAGGCCGGCGTGCTCTTCGGGATGGGCATGACGGAGAAGCAGGGCGGCAGCGACGTCCGCGCCAACACCACGACCGCGCGGCCGCTCGCCGAGGACGGCACGTACGAGCTGACCGGCCACAAGTGGTTCTGCTCGGCGCCGATGTCGGACGGCTTCCTGGTCCTGGCCCAGGCCCCGGACGGGCTGACCTGCTTCCTCGTGCCGCGCGTCCTGGCCGACGGCACCCGCAACGTGTTCCGCATCCAGCGCCTCAAGGACAAGCTGGGCAACCGGTCGAACGCCTCGAGCGAGGTCGAGTTCGACGGGACCTGGGCGCGCCGGGTCGGCGAGGAGGGGCGCGGGGTGCGCACCATCATCGGGATGGTGGCGGCGACCCGGCTCGACTGCGTGCTCGGCTCCGCCGCGCTGATGCGGCAGGCGGTCGCGCAGGCCGTCCACCACAGCGCCCACCGGCAGGCGTTCGGCGGCCTCCTGATCGACAAGCCGCTGATGCGCAACGTCCTCGCGGACCTGGCTCTTGAGTCGGAGGCGGCGACGACGCTGGCGATGCGCCTGGCCGCCGCGTACGACGACGGCGGCGAGCAGGAGCGGGCGCTGCTGCGGCTCGCGGTGCCGGCCGCCAAGTACTGGGTGACCAAGCGGTGCACGCCGGTGGCGGCCGAGGCCCTCGAATGCCTCGGCGGCAACGGGTACGTGGAGGAGTCGGGGCTGCCCCGGCTGCTGCGCGAGTCGCCGCTCAACTCGATCTGGGAGGGCGCGGGCAACGTACAGGCGCTGGACGTGCTGCGCGCCCTCCAGCGCGAGCCCGGCGCCCTCGACGCGTATCTGCGTGAGGTCGGGCAGGCCAGGGGCGCCGACCACCGGCTGGACGCGGCGATCAAGAACCTGCTGGCCGAACTCGCCGATCTGGACGGCATCGAGGGCCGGGCCCGGCGGCTCGTCGAGCGCCTCGCCCTGGTGCTCCAGGGGTCGCTGCTGGTGCGGTACGCGCCGCCGGAGGTCGCGGACGCGTTCTGCGGCTCGCGGCTCGGCGGCGACTGGGGCACGGCCTTCGGCACCCTGCCGCACAGCCTGGACCTGGCCTCGGTGGTGGAGCGGGCACGGCCGGTGGGCTGAGCGTCCGTGCCGACGGGCCGGGCGTCCGTGCCGACGGGCCGGGCGTCCGTGCCGGTGGTCCGAGTGTTCGCGCCGGTGGGACGAGTGTTCGCGCCGGTGATCCGAGCGTCCCTGTCCGGGTCGGCGGTGACGCGGGCACGGCCGGTGAACCGGGTGCCGCGCGGGGGTGGTGCTGCGCCGACACGGCACCACCCCCGCTGGCCGGCCCCGTGCTGAGAGCGCGTACGCCGCACGGGCGGCGTGGCTCAAGTCTCAGTCACACACCAGCGGTACGCCAGTGCCGCAAGGGTTGCAACGTTGTAACCGGTCCGCCGACCGGGAACGGACCGCACCGTTCCGGCCACGGCGGAACCAACCCCGGCCTGCCGGTCCGCCGCCCGTCCGACGCCCGTCCGACGGCCGTCCGGGGGCGTCGGCCATTGTCCGCGCCAGGGCGTCCGGCGTCCGGGATCCCGCCGGATTCCCGGGTCTTCGACCGGGCCGCCTGATTACTGCCGTAGCATCCCTCTCACAGGCCACCCCGCCCGCTCCTCGCTCAAGGACCGGCTCAAGAGGAGCAGTTGGCCTTCCTCGGGAGGACTCATGAAGCAGCGTGGCAGGCACCGCCGCAGGAGGAGAGGCCAGGCGCTGCGCGCCACCCTGGCCGGAACGGCACTGGCGCTGACCGCGGCCGCCACCCTGATCAGCACCTCGCAGGCGACCGGCAGCGGCGACCCGGGCGGCCTGACGCCGCTCACCTCCGCCGCGGAGACCGGCAAGCTCCAGTTGCGCGAGCACCGGGTCGCCGATCAGACGCTGTCCACGCTCACCAGCCGGATGGGCGGGAACGTCGGGGTCGACGGCGTGCTGCGCAGCGCCAACCACCCGATGCGGAACAAGTCCGACTGCTCCGGCACCGAACAGGCGGCCCTGCCGGTCAAGCCCGCCGCCAGCCGCGCCTACTGCTGGGACAGCGGCGACGCCACGACCCAGAAGTGGCTGCCGCAGTCCGTCACCACCTCCGGCGACGCCGACGACGACGGAAAGTGGGGCGCCGACCGGGTCATCCTGTCCGGCTGGACGCACAACGACCACAAGGCGGGCGAGCCCGCCGAGGACCAGGGCCTGGCCCGGGTCGCCTTCATCGACGCGAACGACCCGGACGACCTGAAGTACCGCTGGGTCCTGCTCGTCGCCCCGCTGAGCGGCGGCACCGACTTCGGCGCCGTGCGCTCCCACATCGGGGGCATGGTCTGGTACCAGGACAAGCTGATCGTCACCGCGAAGAACGGGGCCGACCACGACAACGCCCTGTTCGTCTTCGACATGCACCGCATCCTCCAGGCGAACGTGAACAGCACGGCGGTCGGCGCGGTCGACGGCGGCTTCTCCGCCCACGGCTACCAGTACGTGCTGCCCGCCATCGGCTCGTACAGCCTGACCGGCGGCGCCTGCACGGCGAGCAGCGACGACAAGGTGCCGTGCTTCGCGTCCGTCTCCCTGGACCGCACCTCGACGCCGGACAGCCTGGTCGCCAACGAGTGGTTCAGCTCCGGCGGCACCCAGCCGGCCCGCATCTGGCGCTACTCGTACAGCACGGAGAGCGACCGCACCGGGCTGCTCGCCCTGGGCTCCGGCGACCTCGTGAACGCGAAGGAGGCGTACGAGACCGAGGCGGTCGGCATCCAGGGCGTCCTCTCGCACCGGCCGAGCGGCGCGGACCGGGCCGACTGGTACCTGGGCCAGGCACCGGGCACCCGGGGCCGGCACGGGACGCTGTGGCGGCAGAACGTGGACGGTGCCTCGGCGGCGACCTGTACGGCCGACCAGTCCACCGCCTGCTGGGGGCAGCACACCGAGTCGCTGTCGTACTGGCAGGAGACGGGTGAGGTGTGGAGCCTCACGGAGTGGGCGGCGAACGGGGACAATGCGTGGGAGCCGGAGGCGATCGCGGAGCGCGTGCTTTTTGCGGTGCCGCTGGCTGACGTTACGGGGTCCCTGGACTGAACGGGGTCTCGACCAAGGGGGCGGGGCGTTCTCGGGTGTGTCGGCTGCGGAGCCGTCGTGGCTTGTCGCGCAGTTCCCCGCGCCCCTGAAATCTCGCCCCGGCCTGCGTCTTCTCGCACAGGCGTGCTTCCCTTTCCCCCATGAGCAGCAGCATCGCCGTGACGACCTGGTCACTGGAACAGACTTCCCCGGCCGATCTGCGGGTCGCCGCCGCACCCGATGGAGACATCCGGATCGTGCGCGCCGAAGTGCCCTCGCCCGAGTTCAGCCGTTTTCTGTACGCCTCCGTGGGTGGAGACATCCGGTGGACGGATCGGCTGGGGTGGACGTACGCCGAGTGGCGGGAGGTGCTCGGGCGGCCGGGGGCGGAGACCTGGGTCGCCTACGACCGGGGGACGCCCGCCGGGTACGTCGAGCTTCAGGCGCAGGACGGCGGGGCCGTGGAGATCGTCTACTTCGGGCTGCTCCCCGCCTTCCGCGGCCGGCGCATCGGCGGCCACCTGCTGTCGTACGGGGCCGCGCGGGCCTGGGACCTGGCGGAGCGGTGGCCGGGGCTGGCGCCGACCGAGCGGGTGTGGCTGCATACGTGCAGCAAGGACGGCGAGCACGCGATGGACAACTATCTGCGCCGTGGCTTCACCGTCTTCGACACCAAGGTCGAGGACGAGCCGGAGGTGGCGACGCCCGGCCCCTGGCCCGGGGCCCGCATAGGCTGACCTGCGACGAAACCTCCGGTCACGCGATCGTGTGAGCAACGACACCCTTGTCTCGCCGTACGAGACACGGGTGTCCACATGATGGATGATGGTGGACTCTCCCGGAATCCACGTGACACGCTTCCGTCATGTCTGGAACTGGAATTGCCTTGGTGAGTCGGCGACACGTCGATCTCTGCCGCATGTCCAGCGCCATCTGTCCGGCGAGCTGAACAGCCCAGCACCGCCGAGATTCTCCCGTACCGACCTCGCGCAATGACGCGCCCGTGCTTTTCGCATGCATTCGCGCGCGCAGGTCAGAGCCGCTTCCTGCCTGTCCCGTAGTCCCGAAGGACGTATCAGCCATGGCCGCCACCCCGCAGAATCCCGCCGCGCCCCGCCGCAAGGTGAGCCGTCACCGCGGCGAGGGGCAGTGGGCCGTTGGTCACCACACTCCGCTCAACGGCAACGAACAGTTCAAGAAGGACGACGACGGTCTCAATGTGCGGACACGCATTGAGACGATCTACGCCAAGCGCGGTTTCGACTCGATCGACCCCAACGACCTGCGCGGCCGGATGCGCTGGTGGGGCCTGTACACCCAGCGCAAGCCCGGGATCGACGGCGGCAAGACCGCGATCCTGGAGCCGGAGGAGCTGGACGACCGGTACTTCATGCTGCGCGTGCGCGTCGACGGCGGCCGGCTGACCGTCGCGCAGCTGCGCGCCATCGGCGAGGTGTCCCAGGAGTACGCGCGCGGCACCGCGGACATCACCGACCGGCAGAACATCCAGCTCCACTGGATCCGCATCGAGGACGTGCCGGCGATCTGGGAGAAGCTGGAGGGCGTCGGCCTCTCCACGACCGAGGCGTGCGGCGACTGCCCGCGCGTCATCATCGGCTCCCCCGTCGCGGGCATCGCCGCGGACGAGATCATCGACGGCAGCCCGGCCGTGGACGAGATCCACGAGCGCTACATCGGCAGCAAGGAGTTCTCCAACCTGCCGCGCAAGTTCAAGACGGCCGTCTCGGGCTCCCCCGTGCAGGACGTCGTCCACGAGATCAACGACGTGGCCTTCGTCGGCGTGGTCCACCCCGAGCACGGCCCCGGCTTCGACCTCTGGGTCGGCGGCGGACTGTCCACCAACCCCAAGCTGGCCCAGCGACTGGGCGCCTGGGTGCCGCTGGACGAGGTCGCGGACGTGTGGGCGGGTGTCGTCGGCATCTTCCGCGACTACGGCTACCGGCGGCTGCGCAACCGGGCCCGGCTGAAGTTCCTGATGGCCGACTGGGGTCCGGAGAAGTTCCGCCAGGTCCTGGAGGACGAGTACCTGAAGCGGAAGATGGTCGACGGTCCGGCGCCGGCCGAGCCCTCCTCCAAGTGGCGCGACCACGTCGGCGTGCACCCGCAGCAGGACGGCAGGTACTACGTGGGCTTCGCCCCGCGCGTCGGCCGGGTCGACGGCACCACCCTGACGAAGATCGCGGAGCTGGCCGCCGCGCACGGCTCCGACCGGCTCAACACCACCGTCGAGCAGAAGATGATCATCCTCGACGTGGCGCAGGACCAGGTCGACTCGCTGGTGGCGGGCCTGGAGGCGCTGGACTTCCAGGTGAACCCGTCGCCGTTCCGGCGGGGCACCCTGGCCTGCACGGGCATCGAGTTCTGCAAGCTCGCCATCGTCGAGACCAAGGCGCGCGGCGCCCTGCTCATCGACGAACTGGAGCGCCGTATGCCGGAGTTCACCGAGCCGGTCAGCATCAACATCAACGGCTGCCCGAACGCCTGTGCCCGTATCCAGACCGCGGACATCGGTCTCAAGGGCCAGCTCGTCCTGGACGACGACGGCAACCAGGTCGAGGGCTACCAGGTGCACCTGGGCGGCGCGCTCGGCCTGGAGGCCGGTTTCGGCCGCAAGGTCCGTGGCCTGAAGGTCACTTCCGAGGAACTTCCCGACTACATCGAGCGCGTCCTGAAGCGCTTCGTGGCCGAGCGCGAGGCCGACGAGCGGTTCGCCGCCTGGGCCACCCGGGCCTCCGAGGAGGCGTTGTCGTGAGCGAGCGCGCGGCGCCCTTCTACTGCCCCTACTGCGGGGACGAGGACCTGCGCCCCGGCGAAGCCGGCCACGGCGCCTGGGAATGCGCGGCATGCAATCGAGCCTTCCAGTTGAAGTTCCTGGGGCTGCTCACCCGGGGACTTCAGCGCAACGACGTTGGAGGGGACGAGATATGACGACCACGACCGTGCGTGACGAGCGCACCGGCGAGGGCCTGCGGGACCTCGCCGAGCAGGCCGGGCGCGACCTGGAGGACGCCACCGCCCTGGAGATCCTCCAGTGGGCCGCGGCCACCTTCGGCAAGAAGTTCTGTGTGACCTCCTCCATGGAGGACGCCGTGGTGGCGCACCTCGCCTCCCGCGCGCTCCCCGGAGTCGACGTCGTCTTCCTGGACACCGGCTACCACTTCCCGGAGACCATCGGCACCCGCGACGCGGTGGAGGCCGTGATGGACGTCAACGTCATCACGCTCACCCCGCGGCAGACGGTGGCCGAGCAGGACGCCGAGTACGGCCCGAAGCTGCACGACCGCGACCCCGACCTGTGCTGCAAGCTGCGCAAGGTCCAGCCGCTGGAGCGGGGCCTGACCGCGTACGACGCGTGGGCGACCGGACTGCGCCGCGACGAGTCCCCGACCCGGGCGAACACCCCGGTGGTCGGCTGGGACGAGAAGCGCCGCAAGGTCAAGATCTCGCCGATCGCCCGCTGGACGCAGGACGACGTGGACGCGTACGTGGCGGAGCACGGAGTGCTCACCAACCCGCTGCTGATGGACGGCTACCCGTCCGTGGGCTGCGCGCCCTGCACCCGGCGGGTCCTGGAGGGCGAGGACGCCCGGTCCGGCCGCTGGGCCGGGCTCGGCAAGACCGAATGCGGGCTGCACGCATGACCACGACGACCACCCCCACGACCGATCAAGACCCGCGGGAGAAGCAAGTGACGACCGGGGCCACCATCTGGCTCACGGGTCTGCCGAGCGCCGGCAAGACCACGATCGCGTACGAGCTGGCAGGCCGGCTGCGCGAGGAGGGCCACCTCGTCGAGGTGCTCGACGGCGACGAGATCCGCGAGTTCCTCTCCTCCGGCCTCGGTTTCTCCCGCGAGGACCGCAACACCAACGTGCAGCGCATCGGCTTCCTCGCCGACCTGCTCGCCCGCAACGGCGTCAAGGCGCTGGTCCCGGTGATCGCGCCGTACGCCGACAGCCGCGAGGCGGTCCGCAAGCGCCACCAGGCGAGCGGAGCGGCGTACCTCGAAGTGCATGTCGCCACCCCCGTCGAGGTGTGCAGCGAGCGTGACGTGAAGGGGCTGTACGCCAAGCAGGCGGCGGGCGAGATCTCCGGGCTCACCGGGGTCGACGACCCGTACGAGGCACCCGAGTCGCCCGATCTGCGTATCGAGTCGCACACCCAGACCGTGCGGGAGTCCGCGGCCGCGCTGCATACGCTGCTCACCGAAAGGGGCCTGGCATGACGAGCGCCGTCACCGTCTCCGAGGAGACCGACAGCCCGTACGCCCTGTCGCATCTGGATGCGCTGGAGTCCGAGGCGGTGCACATCTTCCGCGAGGTGGCGGGCGAGTTCGAACGGCCGGTGATCCTCTTCTCCGGCGGCAAGGACTCCATCGTCATGCTCCACCTCGCCTTGAAGGCGTTCGCGCCCGCGCCGGTACCGTTCTCGCTGCTGCACGTGGACACCGGACACAACTTCCCCGAGGTCCTGGACTACCGCGACCGTGTGGTCACCGCCCACGGGCTGCGCCTCCATGTGGCCTCCGTCCAGGACTACATCGACCGCGGTGTGCTCCGCGAACGCCCCGACGGCACCCGCAACCCCCTCCAGACCCTCCCCCTCACCGAGAGAATCCAGGCCGAACGCTTCGACGCCGTCTTCGGCGGCGGACGGCGCGACGAGGAAAAGGCCCGCGCCAAGGAACGCGTCTTCTCCCTGCGCGACGAGTTCTCCCAGTGGGACCCGCGCCGCCAGCGGCCCGAGCTGTGGCAGCTCTACAACGGCCGCCACGCCCCCGGCGAACACGTCCGCGTCTTCCCCCTGTCCAACTGGACCGAACTCGACGTCTGGCAGTACATCGCCCGCGAACACATCGACCTGCCCGGCATCTACTTCGCCCACGAACGCGAAGTCTTCAACCGGAACGGCATGTGGCTGACCGCCGGCGACTGGGGCGGCCCCAAGGACGGCGAGACCGTCGAAAAGCGCCAGGTCCGCTACCGCACCGTGGGCGACATGTCCTGCACCGGCGCCGTCGACTCCGACGCCACCACCCTGGACGCCGTCATCGCCGAGATCGCCGCCTCCCGCCTCACCGAACGCGGCGCCACCCGCGCCGACGACAAGATGAGCGAGGCCGCGATGGAAGACCGCAAGCGCGAGGGGTACTTCTAACCATGACCAGCACCACCGAACCCACCGAGCCGCTGTCGGTCGAGCAGCTCTCCGCGACCACCCTGCTGCGGTTCGCCACCGCGGGATCCGTCGACGACGGCAAGTCCACCCTCGTCGGCCGCCTCCTGCACGACTCCAAGTCGGTCCTCGCCGACCAGCTCGAAGCCGTCGAGCGCGCCTCCGCCAGCCGCGGCCAGGAAGCCCCCGACCTGGCCCTGCTCACCGACGGCCTGCGCGCCGAACGCGAACAGGGCATCACCATCGACGTCGCGTACAGGTACTTCGCCACGCCCCGGCGCCGGTTCATCCTCGCCGACACCCCCGGCCACGTGCAGTACACCCGCAACATGGTCACCGGCGCCTCCACCGCCGACCTCGCCGTCGTCCTCGTCGACGCCCGCAACGGCGTCATCGAGCAGACCCGCAGGCACGCCGCCGTCGCCGCCCTCCTCCGCGTCCCGCACGTCGTCCTCGCCGTCAACAAGATGGACCTCGTCGAGTACAAGGAGTCCGTCTTCGCGGCGATCGCCGAGGAGTTCACGGCGTACGCGTCCGAGCTGGGCGTCCCCGAGATCACCGCGATCCCGATCTCGGCGCTGGCCGGGGACAACGTGGTGGAGCCGTCCGCGAACATGGACTGGTACGGCGGCCCCACCGTCCTGGAGCACCTGGAGACCGTCCCGGTCAGCCACGACCTGGCGCACTGCCACGCCCGGCTGCCCGTGCAGTACGTGATCCGCCCGCAGACCGCCGAGCACCCCGACTACCGCGGCTACGCGGGCCAGATCGCGGCCGGCACGTTCCGCGTCGGCGAGTCCGTGACCGTGCTGCCGTCCGGGCGCACCACGCGGCTCGCCGGGATCGACCTGCTCGGCACCCCGGTGAACGTCGCCTGGACGCCGCAGTCGGTGACGCTGCTGCTCGAGGACGACATCGACATCTCGCGCGGCGATCTGATCGTGCCGAGCACGGACGCGCCGGCGACCACCCAGGACGTCGACGCGACCGTGTGCCACGTGGCCGACCAGCCGCTGACCGTCGGCCACCGGGTACTGCTCAAGCACGGCACCCGTACGGTCAAGGCGATCGTCAAGGACATCCCGTCCCGGCTGACCCTGGACGACCTGTCGCTGCACCCGCACCCGGGGCAGCTCGTCGCCAACGACATCGGCCGCGTCAAGATCCGTACCGCCGAGCCGCTGCCGCTCGACGCGTACGCCGACTCCCGGCGCACCGGATCGTTCATTCTCATCGACCCCTCCGACGGCACCACGCTCACCGCGGGCATGGTCGGCGAGTCCTTCGCCGCGCCCGAGCCGGTCAAGGACGAGGCGGACGACGACGGGTGGGACTTCTGACATGTCCCCCACCGACTACTTCTCCACGTTCGCCAAGGAGGGCGGCCGGGTCGGCAGCGGCGCCCTCGGTAGCGGGCAGGGCGGGGTCGGGCGATGTGCGTGAAGACGTACGCGCACCGCTTGCGCGCCCACGCCCCCCACCGCCGTGAACGAAGACCTGCCGACCTCCCGGCCACGACCTGAGAGACCGTGACCGCCGGGCCGACGAGGGGACTGCCTCCCGTGCCTGCCAAAACCGCCCTCCGCCGCACTCTCGCGGTGATAGCCGCCCTGCCGCTCCTGACCCTCGCCGCCTGCGGGTACGGCTCACAGGCGAAGGACGACGACAGCGCCAAGGTCGCCGCCGGAGCGAAGAAGACCGACGGGCTCGACTCCGTCAAGATCGGTTACTTCGGCAATCTGACCCACGCCACCGCGCTGGTCGGCAACCAGAAGGGCTTCTTCCAGAAGGAGCTGGGCGCCACCAAGGCGAAGTACGCGACGTTCAACGCGGGTCCGTCCGAGATCGAGGCGCTGAACTCCGGCTCCATCGACATCGGCTGGATCGGCCCCTCGCCGTCGATCAACGGCTACACCAAGTCCCAGGGCAAGAGCCTGAAGATCATCGGTGGTTCGGCCTCCGGCGGCGTGAAGCTCGTGGTCAACCCGGAGAAGATCAAGTCCCTGAAGGACGTCAAGGGCAAGAAGATCGCCACCCCGCAGCTCGGCAACACCCAGGACGTGGCGTTCCTCAACTGGATCGCCGAGCAGGGCTGGAAGGTCGACGCGCAGAGCGGCAAGGGCGACGTCACGGTGGTCCGCAGCGACAACAAGGTCACCCCGGACGCCTACAAGGCGGGCTCGCTGGACGGCGCCTGGGTGCCGGAGCCGACCGCGTCGAAGCTGGTCGCCGAGGGCGCGAAGGTACTGCTCGACGAGGCCGACCTGTGGCCGGACAAGAAGTTCGTGATCACGAACATCATCGTGTCGCAGAAGTTCCTCAAGGAGCACCCGAAGGCCGTCGAGGCGGTGCTGAAGGCGTCCGTCGAGACCAACAAGTGGATCAACGCCAATCCGGACGACGCAAAGGCCGCGGCGAACAAGCAGCTGGAGATCGACTCCGGCAAGGCGCTGCCGGACGACGTCCTGGACCCGGCGTGGGAGTCGATCAGGATCCTGGACGACCCGCTGGCCGCCACCCTCGACACCGAGGCGGAGCACGCGGTCAAGGCGGGTCTGCTGGAGAAGCCCGACCTCGACGGCATCTACGACCTCACCCTCCTGAACAAGGTCCTCAAGGCCGCGGGTGAGTCCACGGTCGACGACGCCGGTCTCGGCGCGACCTCGTAAGGACGGATCCCGATGAGTTCCCAGGAGGTGACGACCATGGCCACCACTCTCGCCAAGGCTGCCGACGGCACCGGCACGGCCGGCCACGCCGCCCGGATCGAGCACGTCTCCAAGTCGTATCCGGGCCCCGCCGGGCAGCAGCTCGTCCTGGACGACATCACTCTCGATGTCGCGCCCGGCGAGTTCGTCACCCTCCTGGGGGCCTCGGGCTGCGGCAAGTCGACGCTGCTGAACCTGGTGGCCGGGCTCGACGAGCCCACCGCCGGCACGATCACGACGGACGGCCGCCCGGCCCTGATGTTCCAGGAGCACGCGCTCTTCCCCTGGCTGACCGCGGGCAAGAACATCGAGCTCGCGCTGAAGCTGCGCGGCGTCGCCAAGTCCGAGCGGCGCACGAAGGCGGAGGAACTGCTCGAACTCGTCCGGCTTCAGGGCGCGTACGGCAAGCGGGTGCACGAGCTGTCGGGCGGGATGCGCCAGCGCGTCGCGATGGCTCGGGCGCTCGCGCAGGAGAGCCCGCTGCTGCTGATGGACGAGCCGTTCGCGGCGCTCGACGCGATCACCCGGGACGTGCTGCACGACGAGCTGACCCGGATCTGGCGCGAGACGCGGGTGTCCGTCCTGTTCGTCACGCACAACGTGCGCGAGGCCGTCCGGCTCGCCGAGCGCGTGGTGCTGCTGTCCTCCCGTCCGGGACGGGTCGCGCGTCAGTGGGAGGTCGGCATCCCGCATCCGCGCCGGATCGAGGACAGCGCCGTGGCGGAGCTGTCCGTCGAGATCACCGAAGAACTGCGGGGAGAGATCCGTCGTCATGGCCAGCACTGAGACCACGGCCGTCACCAAGGACGGCGCAGCCAGGGACGGCGGCGATCTCGCCGGGCTCGAAGCGGGCCTGGACGCGCTGGAGACCGTCCAGCAGGGCCGCAGGCCCTTCCGGCAGACCTTCAGGGAGAAGATCCTGCCGCCCGTCACCGCCGTCGTGCTGGTGCTCGTGGTGTGGCAGGCGCTCGTCTCGTTCAAGATCGTCGACGATCCGACCAAGCTGCCCGCACCGGCCGACGTGTGGCACGTCGTCCAGGACGCCTGGCTCCAGGGCAATCTGCTCGGCTACATCTGGACCAGCGTCTCGCGCGGCCTACTCGGCTTCTTCTTCGCCCTGCTGATCGGCACGCCGCTGGGTCTGCTGGTGGCGCGGGTGAAGTTCGTCCGGGCGGCCATCGGCCCGATCCTGTCCGGGCTACAGTCGCTGCCGTCGGTGGCCTGGGTGCCGCCGGCCGTGATCTGGCTGGGCCTGAACAACAAGATGATGTTCGCGGTGATCCTGCTGGGTGCCGTGCCGTCCATCGCCAACGGCCTGGTGTCGGGCGTCGACCAGGTGCCGCCGCTGTTCCTGCGGGCGGGCCGCACGCTGGGCGCCACGGGCCTCAAGGGCACCTGGCACATCGTGTTGCCGGCCGCGCTGCCCGGCTACGTGGCGGGTCTGAAGCAGGGCTGGGCGTTCGCCTGGCGCTCGCTGATGGCGGCGGAGATCATCGCGTCCTTCCCCGATCTCGGGGTCGGCCTCGGCCAGTTGCTGGAGAACGGCCGCAACGCCAGCGACATGGCCATGGTCTTCGAGGCGATCCTGCTCATCCTGATCGTCGGTATCGCCATCGACCTGCTGATCTTCAGCCCGCTGGAGCGATGGGTGCTGCGCAGCCGCGGTCTCCTCGTCAAGAGCTGAGTGAAGAGCTGAATCCCATGTCCCGACCGGTGCTTCTCGTCATCGCCCACGGCAGCCGCGACCCGCGGCACGCCGCGACGGTGCACGCCCTCGTACGGCGACTGCGGTCGCTGCGCCCCGGGCTGCGCGTGGAGACCGGCTTCCTGGACTTCAACATCCCGTCGGTGCACGGGGTCCTGGAGTCCCTGGCGGCGGAGGGCGTACGGGACGTGGTGGCGCTGCCGCTGCTGCTGACCCGCGCCTTCCACGCCAAGTCGGACATCCCGGCGGTGCTGCGGGACGCGCCGTCCCGGCTGCGGATCCGCCAGGCGGCGGTGCTCGGCCCGTCACCGCTGCTGACGGCCGCGCTCGAACGCCGGCTGTACGAGGCGGGGCTCGGCCCCGCCGACAAGCCCTCGACCGGGGTCGTACTGGCCTCGGCGGGGTCCTCCGACCCGGAGGCGATCGCAGTGATCGCTGATATCGCGCGGGAGTGGCGGCACACCGGTTGGTGCGCCGTGCGGCCTGCGTTCGCCTCCGCATCCCTGCCGCGCACCGAGGACGCCGTGCGCGAGCTGCGCGCCCTCGGCTGCGCGAGGGTGGCGGTCGCCCCGTACGTCCTCGCGCCCGGCTTCCTGCCGGACCGGATCGCCCGCGGCGCCGCCGGGGCCGACGTCCTCGCGGACGTCCTCGGCCCCTGCCCGGAGGTCGCCGAGCTGCTGCTGCTCCGCTACGACGAGGCGCGCAGGCCGGCGCTGGCGGCGGTGGGCGCGTAGCACCCCCGCGTCACCGGGGGTCGCGTCCGCTCAGGGCCAGCGCGCGGTCGAAGAGGGGGGCGTCGTCCGGTACGGCAACCGGGGCTGCGAAGCCGTCGTACTGGCGGTAGAGGTCGCCGTACCGGTCGACCACCTCCAGGACGAGGCGGGCGGTGCCGTCCGAGACACGGAAGCGCTGGCCGGTGGCGACGGCGACGTCCCAGCCGTGCACCGCCGTCTCCTTGACGATCATCGCGGCGAGTTCCCCGGCGGGCGTCTTCGCCATCCCGAGGTCGATCTCGCCCTCCCACACCGCCGGGTCGTCCCAGGCGGCCACGGCGCGGTCGAGCTGCGCGGCGTACGCCTCGGCCCAGCCGGGCTCCGCGGTGAAGTCGCGCCCGGTCAGCTCGTCGGGGAGCGGCGTGCGCCGGGCGCGGTGCTCCATGCCGTGCGAGGTGTAGAGCACCCAGTGGTTCACCAGGGTGCGCACGTCCCAGCCGGGGCAGCGGCTGGGGCTGCCGAGCCGGTCCGCGGGGACGCCGCGGGCCACCCGGGCGGCCTCGGCGGCGCACTCCACCATCGACGGACGCACGCTGTCGTACGCGCTGTTCGAGCTGTTGGCACTCTTGGTACTGGTCATGCGCTCCACGCTAGGAGCGGTCCGGCCCCTGCTTCTTGAACAAACGCGACAGCACCCGGATTCCTACGGGTTCCGGGCGTCGGCCACGGCCTCGTCCGCGAGCCGGACCAGTTCGCGCACCGGCAGCGAACCCGCCGCCCTGCCCTCCCGCGCGAAGGTGTTGGCGAGCCGCTGGAGCAGGTCGTTCAGCGGCGTCGGTACGCCGTGCAGCCGGCCGAGGAGGGCGATCTCGCCGTTGAGGTAGTCGGCCTCTATGGTGCCGGTGCCGCGGCTGAGGGACTGCCAGGAGGAGCCGCCGCCGCGCTCGGCGCCGTCGAGCGGCGCCAGGGTGATCCGGTCGCCGCGGACGGCGCGCTGTTCCGCCTCGCTCGTGTGGTCGATCCCGGCGGCGGCGAGCACCGCCTCGCCCTCCGCGCGCACCCGCCGGAAGAGCGCCGCGCCCTCGTCGCCGAAGCGGGCGCCGCTGACCGCCTCGATCGCGTTGGCCAGGTTGGTCAGGAGCTTGGCGTACTGCCAGCGCGCCACGTCGGGCACGACCGGCGCCTCGAACCGTGCCTTCTCCAGGTCGGCGGCTATCCGGTGGACCGTCTCGTCGGTGCCGTGCGGGTGGCGGCCGAGGTGCAGGATGCCGGTGAGCGGGGTGCCCGCGGCGGAGACGACGCCCGGTTCGACGAAGGTGGCGGGCAGCCAGACGCAGACGCCGTAGACCCGCCGGAAGCGGCGCAGCGCCATGCGCTGGCCCTCGACCCCGTTCTGCGCGCAGAGCAGCGGCAGCCGCTCCGCCGCCGTGCCGCCGCCCGCCACGGGTGCCGGGCCCCAGGCCGCGAGGGCCGCCTCGCTGTCCTGTGTCTTGACGGCGAGCAGCAGGACGTCGTCCGTCCGCAGCTCGCCGAGGTCCGCCGGGCCCCCGGCCGTGGGCAGCCGGTACGTGTGCGGGCCGTCCGGGGTCAGGAACCGCAGCCCGTCCGCTCTGAGCACGTCGAGGTGCGCGCCCCGCGCGACGAGCACGACCTCGTGTCCCGCTCCGGCCAGCCGTCCGCCGATCGCCGCGCCGACCGCTCCTGCTCCGATGATGATGTAACGCATGCGCGAAGCCTCGCACGAACGCCTGTACGCTGCATCGAATGATCGCGGAAAGTTGGGTGCTGGGCGGCGAACTGCCGGTGCGCCGGCTCGGGTTCGGGACCGCGCAGCTCACCGGGCCCGGCTACTGGGGTCCGCGCGGGGACGCCCGGGACGCGGTGGCCGTGCTGCGGCGGGCCGTGGAGCGCGGGGTCACCCTGATCGACACGGCCGACAACTACGGCCCGTCGATCGCCGAGGAGCTGATCGCCGAGGCCCTGTATCCGTACGCCGACGGCCTGGTGATCGCCACCAAGGGCGGTGTGGTCCGTACCGGCGCCGACGCCTGGCACGTCGACGGGCGGCCCGAGCGGCTGCGCGCGATGTGCGAGGCCAGCCTGCGGCGGCTGCGGCTCGACACCGTCGATCTGTACCAACTGCACCGGCTCGACCCCGGGGTGCCGATGGCGGACCAGCTCGGCGCACTGGACGCGCTGCGCGCGGAGGGCAAGATCCGGCACATCGGTCTGGACACCGTCACGGCCGGCGAACTGCGCGCGGCGCTGGAGCTGACGGACATCGCGTCCGTGCAGAACCGCTACAACCTGCTCGACCGCGCCTGTGAGCCGCTGCTCGCCCTCTGCGCGGCGCGCGGCATCGCGTTCCTGCCGTGGTTCCCGCTGGGCAACGGCGCGCTGACCGCGGACCCGGTGTGCGCCCGCATCGCCGCCGCGCACGGGGCGACGCCGGGCCAGGTCGCCCTGTCCTGGCTGCTGCACCACTCCCCGGCCCTGTGCCCGACACCGGGCACGGGCTCCCGGGACCACCTGGACGAGAACCTGGACGCGGCTTCCGTACGACTCACGGACGACGACCTCGCCCGGCTCGACGCGCCGGCGTGACCTTCCGGGGCGCGACGGCGGGCGGCGGGGTACGCCGGACCGGGGTCAGGCGCCGGTCAGTTCCTCGAGCCTGACGACCGTGTTCCAGTTGCGGGTCGTGGCGAGCAGACCCCGGTGCAGGCGCGGTCTCGACAGGGTCTCGCCCAGCTTGGAGCGGCCGAGGCCGTCGGGGGCGTACAGGTAGAGGACCCGGTCGCCCAGGCGGTAGTCCTCCGGGGCGAAGGCCGCCGGGTCCACCGCCGCGAACCGCTCCGCGTCGACGGGGTGCGAGAAGTACATGGCGTGCAGTTGCTTCGCCTCCAGCTCGGCGGCCGGGAACGGGCAGTTCTCCCGTACCGCGCGCAGATAGGCGTGGTCGCGCACCAGCACGCCGACGGGGAAGCCGAAGTGCCGCTCGACGGCCTCCGCCAGCTCGGCGGCGAGCGTCTCCTCGTCGCCGTGGTCGCTGCTGAAGACGGCGTTGCCGCTCTGGAGGTAGGTGGTCACGTCCCCGTACCCGAGGGACTGCATCAGGGTGCGCAGTTCTGCCATCGGCACCTTCTTGCTGCCGCCCACGTTGATCCCGCGCAGCAGCGCCGCGTACGTCGTCATCCGCACACCTTAAGTCCGCCCCCTCATGGCACGGGCGCCGGGCCGGGGACCCTGATCCAGGGCCCCGAGACGCCCCGATAGGTGTAAGGGGCGTTCATCCTCCCCAGTGCGGAGGGTCCGGGGTCCGCACGGAGGAGCCGGGCGGCCCGCGGTTCACCGGGGAGCACGATGAGACGTCCTTACGCCGCTCATACCTTCATAGGGCGAGGTGGCGGCAGGGGGCCGGCACCGCACACGAGGGGGCAGGCCCGCGATGGGGAACCGAGACACGAGGGTGCGCGGCATAGCCGCCAGGGCGGGCGGCTGGAGCGCCCGGCACCGCTGGGCGGCCGTCGGCATCTGGGTGCTGTTCGTCGTCCTGGCGATGGGGCTCGGCTCGGCCGCGGGCCGTGTCGACGTACAGGACAGTGATCAGCTCAAGGGCGAGACCAGCACGGCCGCGCACATCGTCGAGGACGCCGGGATCGAGGAACCGGCCAGTGAGACCGTCCTCGTGCAGGCGAAGGACGCGGGCACGAAGGCCACGGACGCCGCGTTCCGCGAGGCGGTCGCCGCCGTGATGAAGGCGGTCGACGCGACCGGCGAGGTCACCGACGTCACCTCGCCGTACGACACGCAGACCATCTCCGGGGACGGCCGCAGCGCGCTCGTGCAGTTCGACGTGCGCGGGGACTCCGACACCGCCGGCGAACGCATCGAGCCGGTGCTGAAGGCCGTCGAGGAGGTGCAGAAGGACCACTCAGGGCTGCGGATCGAGGAGATCGGCGGCGCCAGCATGAACAAGACGTTCGACGACGCGTTCGGCGACGACTTCCAGCAGGCCGAGTTGTCCGCGGTCCCGGTCGCGCTCGGCATCCTGCTGATCGCCTTCGGCGCGGTGGTGGCGGCGCTGCTGCCGGTGGCGCTCGCGATCACCGCGATCATGGCGACGATGGGCCTGATGGGCATCATCAGCCACGTCATCCCGATGAGCGACACCGCCAACTCCGTGATGCTCCTGGTCGGTCTGGCCGTCGGCGTCGACTACTGCCTGTTCTACCTGCGCCGCGAGCGCGAGGAGCGCGCGGCCGGGCGGGACGCCCGGACCGCGCTGCGGATCGCCGCCGCCACCAGCGGCCGCGCGATCATCGTCTCCGGGGTCACGGTGTGCGTGGCGATGGCGGGCATGCTGTTCACCGGGCTCGCCGAGTTCGAGGCGATGGGCCTGGCCTCGCTGATGGTCGTGGCGGTCGCCATGGTCGGCTCCGTGACCGTGCTGCCCGCGCTGCTCTCGCTCCTCGGCGAGCGGGTCGAGAAGGGGCGGATCCCGTTCCTGCGCAAGGCCATGGAGCGGCGCGCCGCCCGCACGGGCGGGGAGAGCCGGTTCTGGTCGGCCGTACTGCGCGGGGTGCTCGCCAAGCCGCTGGTCTCCGTCCTCGTCGCGGCGGGCGTCCTGCTGGCGATCGCCGCCCCCGCGGTCGGCATGAAGACCCAGAACCTCACCATCGACCAGGAGTTCGGCGACTCGCTGCCGATCGTGCAGACCTACGACCGGGTCAACGAGGCGTTCCCGGGCGGCACCGAGCCGGCCGAGGTGATCGTCAAGGCCAAGGACATCAACGCCCCCGAGGTGAAGTCCGCGCTCGCCGCGTTCAAGGAGCGGGCGATCAGTTCGGGCGCCTCGCGCGGCCCGGTGGAGATCAAGCTGCACGACGCGCAGAACCTCGCCTACGTGTACGTACCGCTGGTCGGCGGCTCCGACCTGGACAAGGCCGGGGCGAGCCTGGACAAGCTGCGCGACGAGGTGCGGCCCGCGACGCTCGGCAAGGTCGACGGCGTCGAGGCGCCGATCACCGGACAGGTCGCCGGGTCGAAGGACTTCAACGACCAGCTGGCCGGCGCGGTCGTCCCGGTCTTCGCCTTCGTCGTGATCTTCGCCTTCGCGCTGATGCTGCTCTCGTTCCGCTCACTGACGGTCGCGATCACCTCGATCGTGCTCAACCTGCTGTCGGTGGGCGCCGCGTACGGCATCCTCGTCGCCGTCTTCCAGCACGGCTGGGGCGCCTCGCTGGTCGGCGCGGAGGGCGTGGGCGCCATCATCACCTGGCTGCCGCTGTTCCTCTTCGTGATCCTCTTCGGCCTGTCGATGGACTACCACGTCTTCGTGGTCTCCCGGATCCGCGAGGCGCGGCTGCGGGGGCTGGCCACCAAGGACGCCATCCGGCACGGGGTGGTCACCACGGCGGGCGTCGTCACCAGCGCCGCGGTCATCATGGTCGCCGTGTTCGCGATCTTCGGCACGCTGTCCATGCAGTCGATGAAGCAGATGGGCGTGGGCCTCGCGGCGGCCGTCCTCATCGACGCGACGATCATCCGCGGAGTGCTGCTCCCGGCGGTGATGTCCCTGCTCGGCGAGCGCAACTGGTACCTGCCGAAGTGGCTGCACCGGCTGCCCGACCTCACCCACGACGAGTCGCCGGAGGCGGTCTCGGGACCGCCGCAGCAGCCGCCGGCGGTCGAGGGGGAGCCGGTACGGGTCTGACGGCCGCTCGTCGCTCAGGTGGCCGGGGTGCTCGGTGAGCACCCCGGCCACGTCTGCGTGCCGCCTGCCGTCCGGACGTCCGTTCCGGTCAGGCCGCGGTCGTCACGTTCTCGCGGTCGAAGGAGTCGAGGGTGCGGGTGAAGTCGCGCGTCGACAGCAGCAGCTTGTAGACGATGGCGAGTTCGAAGACGAGGAGCAGGGCACCGGACACGGCCGTCACCTCGATCACCGAGTCGAGCAGCGGCCCGACGATGAACACGCCCATCTGGAACTCGATGCCGCTGATCAGGTGCGTACGGATGCGGTGGCGCAGCAGGAACGAGCGCAGGCGCAGGTACGCCGGGAAGCGGTGGCGGAACTCCTGGTGCAGGTCGATGACCTGCTTGCGGGAGGGCGCGGTCGTGGTGGTGTCCGTGTCCGTGGAGGCGGGGTCGTCCGTGGCGGCGGAGGTGTGGGCGGGCGGGGCGTCGTGAGCGAGCTGGGCGGCCGGGGCCGCCGGGAAGCCGTCCGCGGCGGGTGCGGTCAGGTCGCCATGGGTGGCCGGGACGGCGGGGGCGGCCGGGGCGTCGTACGTGGACGGGGCGTCATGGGCGGCCAGATCGTCGTACGTGGCCGGGGTGGCGTCCGTCGTGGCGTAGGCGTCGCCCGCCGCCGCGGCCTTGCTGAGGTCCTGCTCGATGTCCGCCTCGGGGTTGTCGCGCAGCAGGTCCTCCATGAAGGCGACGCCGGCGTTGTTCTCCGCGCGGCGCGCCTCCCGGATGCGGGACTTGATCTGCTTGCGCATGGTGTGCCGGGTCTTGAAGATCTCCAGCGAGTTGATGTAACGCAGCCCGTCCAGGAAGACGACCGCGGCGGCGAGCCAGATGTAGAGGGTCTCGCCGGTGCGGTGGTACTGGCCGGCCATCAGCGCGACCGCGCAGGCCATGACCCGGATCCGGTCGAATATGTAGTCCAGCCAGGCGCCGAACACCGAGCCCTGCCCGGTGAGCCGGGCCACCTTGCCGTCCATGCAGTCGAGGATGAAGCTCAGGTGGTAGACGAGCGCGCCGGCGATCAGCCAGCGCCAGTCCCCCATCGCGAAGCAGCCCGCCGACACCAGCCCGAGCAGGAGCGCGCCCCAGGTGATCTGGTTCGGCGTGATCCGGGTGTATCTCGCCGTGAGCCGCACCAGGGGAGTCGCCACCGGATCGACGAGGATCACCGTCCACCACGCGTCGCGCTTCTTCTGGGTGATGCGGCGGACCTCGGCGAGCGGCGGGATGTCACGGGATGGCATGGGTCAACTTCCTGGCGGACGAATCAAGTTCATCTCACGGTAGGAATCCGTTAAGAGAAGGCACAAGATCCGCCTTGTGCAACCTTTCCCGAGGGGTAACGGTCATACCTGTCGAACGAGTCCGTGGACCCACCAGGAAGCGCCTGCGTTACCCGGCCGTTATCAAGTGATCTGACTGTTATGTGAAGTGCGCCAGCTTTTCACCGTTTCGAGGCAACCGCGGTACGCCGGAACACCTCAGGCGGGACGCCTCCCGGGCAGCTCCGCCTCGATCAGGTCCGCCGCGCGCGGTGTTCCGCCCTCCCGTGCCATCCCCTCCTGGATCTCCTTCAGCCGCCGCGCCACCTCGGGGTCGCCGGCCATCTCGAGCACCGCCGCACGCAGCGTCCGCGCGCTCGCCTCCGCCATCGGTACGTGCCGGGCGACGCCCAGCGCCTGGAGCATGTCCGCGTTGCCGAACTGGTCGACCGCCTGCGGTACGGCGACCATCGGCGTCCCGGTGGCCAGCCCCTCCTGACTGCCGCCCGCGCCGGCGTGCGTGATGAAGACGTCGGCCTGCCGGAGCACGGCGAGCTGCGGCACCCACGAGTGCACCTCCACGTTGTCCGGCACCTCGCCCAGCTCGGCCGGGTCCACGAACTTGCCGATCTGGAGCACGACATGCCAGCCCGGCAGATCGCCGAACGCCTCCACGCAGGCCCGGTAGAAGTCGGGCTGCTTGGTGAAGCTGGACCCCAGCGACACCAACAGCACCTTCTCGGCACCGGCGGGCCGCCGCCAGTCGCCCTGAGCCGCGCGGTCGCCCTGGCAGGCCCCGACGAAGGTGTACCGCTCCTCGTCGACACGGTCGGCGTTCGGCTGGAGCGCCTTCGGGATCAGGACGAGGCAGCGGTCGGGCCGCCCCATGAAGTCCTCGACGCTCAGCTCCATGCCGTTGTCCGCGATCCAGCGGCCGAAGGTCTCGTAGAAGGCGGCGCCGCGCGGCGTCCGCTTCAGCGGTTCGAACATCGGCCGCCCGACCTCCTCCTCGTACCCCTCCCAGGCCACCAGGTTCGGGGAGAGCTGCACGATCGGGACGCCCCAGCGGTGGGCGAGGACCCGCGCCGGGTAGGCCGTGATGTCGTACAGCACGAGGTCCGGTTCGTCGCCCGCGTACGCCGCCGCGAGCTGCGGCTCCGCCTGGAGCGCGTCCGCGAGAAACGGTTCGATGTGGTCGATGAGTTCGGTGCCCCAGGCCTCCGGGTCGTCGTCCGTGGGCAGCGTCGAGTTCCACAGGACCGGCTCGGCCCCGGTCGCGGCCACCTTGTCGGCGAAGGCGGGCGGGATCGCGTAGGTGACCCGGTGCCCCCGGTCCACGAGCTCGCGGACGACGTCGAGGCTCGGGTTCACATGGCCGTGGGCGGCGATGGAGAACATGGCGATATGAGCGCGCTGACTGGTCATGCCCGTGAGGCTAGGCGAGACGATACGTCTCGTGCAACGCGATTACGTCCCACCTGCCCTGCCCGGCCCCCGCTCCGCCGGGCGGGCCCTGCGTCGCCACGTGGGCCCGGCCCGGAATGCGGGCCGGACCGCGTCATCTCTGGTAGCGCGCCAGTACCAGGTTCCCGTCCTTCACCAGCCTGCGTCTCAGCTCGGCCAGGCCGATCGCCCCGCTGTAGTACTCCTGGAAGGCGGGCGTCGCGACCTTGTCCTTCCACTCGGGGTAGCCGCGGACGGACTGGGCGGGGGCCGAACGCAGCCGGGTGGCGAGCGCGGTGCCGGTCGCCCAGTCGTCCTTGGTGGTGTGCAGGGCCGGATCCGCCAGGGCCGCCGTGCCCGTGGGCAGCATCCAGTCGCCGAGCGCGAGACGGACCATGTTGTCCGGTCTGAGCAGGAAGTCGATGAACTCGGCGGCCTCCGTCTTGTGCGGGCTGTCCTCGGCGACGGACAGCGTCTGCGGGCTGACGCCCTGGGTGAGCCCGTCCGCGCCCGCCGGGGCCGGCAACACCTGCCAGTCGAAGCCCTTCGGCGCCTGCTGGGCGAGCTGCTGCCGGTAGGAGAACCCGAGCGGCACCATCGCGTACTTGCCGCCGAAGAACCCGGGCAGCGTGTCGGAGCCGCCCATGCCGAGCGTCGTGCCCGACGCGCTGCCGTCCTCGTTCACCTGGTCGTGCACGGTGCGCGGCACGACCTCGTCGGCGGCGTCGAAGCGGACCTCCACCCGGCCGTCCGCGCCCCGGTGGAACAGCTCGCCGCCGGTGGACAGCGACAGGTTGAGGGTGGCCGACACCGGCTCCTTGAGCGGCCAGGCCACGCCGTACTTCCCGTCACCGCTCAGGCGCTTCGTGACGGTCCGGAACTCCGCCCAGCTCCACGGCCGCTCGGGCGTCGGTATCCGCACGCCCGACTTCTTCAGCCACGTCGTGTTGGCGATCAGCACCCGCGGCTCCTGGAGGAACGGCACGCCGTAGATCCCGTCGCCGTCTCCCTCGCTGAAGGTCGTCGTCTCCCAACTGCGCTGCGGGATGTCCGACTTCAGGCGCCGCGGCAGCAGCTCGGTGAGGTCGGCGAGATAGCCGCCGTAGGCGAAGTCCGCGAGGTCGTCCGAGGCGTCGTGGATGATGTCCGGCGCCTCCCCGCCCTCGAACGCGGTGAGCAGCTGGTCGTGGACGCTGTCCCAGCTTCCCTGGACGTACTCGACCTGGACGTCCGGGTGGCTCGCGTTCCACTCCTGCACCAGCTCCTTGTTGGCGGTGACGGACTCGTCCTGCCAGGCCAGCGACTGGAATCTGAGCCGCACCGGACCGCCGTCGCCACCGTCGCCGCCCGCGCCCGAGCAGCCGGCGAGCAGCAGGCCCACTGCCGCCAGGACCCCGGTCCATCGCGTCCGCCGCGTCCCCCGCGACCGTCGCGTGCGTCGCGTCCGTCGGTTCCGCATCAGCTCTTCACCGCCCCGGCGAGCATGCCGCCCGTGATCCGCTTCTGGATGACCGCGAAGACGACGAGGGAGGGCAGCGTCGCGAGGAACGCCGCCGCGGCCAGCGGTCCCAGGTCCGCGACGCCCTCCGCCCCGATGAAGTGCGTCAGGACGACCGGCAGGGTCTGTTTCTCCGGCGTCTTGAGCAGCACGAGCGCGAAGAAGAACTCGTTCCACGCGGTGATGAAGGCGAACAGCGCCGTCGCCACGATGCCCGGCGCCAGCAGCGGCGCGGTGACCGAGAACAGGACGCGCGCCCGCCCGGCCCCGTCCACCGCCGCGGCCTCCTCCAGCTCGGCCGGCACGGCCCGTACGTACCCGACCAGCATCCACAGGGCGAACGGCAGCGCCCACACCACGTAGACCATGACCAGTCCCGGCACCGAGTTGATCAGCCGCAGGTTCTTCAGGACCAGGAACAGCGGGATGATCAGCAGCACGAAGGGGAACGCCTGGCTGACCACGACCCACCCGGTGGCCGCTCTCGCGAGCAGCGTGCGGCGCCGGGCCATCACGTAGGCCATGGGGGTCGCGACGACGACGGCGATGACGGCCGCGCCGACCGCGGCGAGCAGCGAGTTGAGCGCGGCGTGCAGCAGCGGCTGCTCGTCGAACGCCTGCCGGAAGTTGTCCAGCGTGGGGTTCTTCGGGATCCAGGTGGGGTGCAGGTCGGCCAGCTCGCGCGGCGGCTTGAAGGCGGTGGAGATCAGCCAGAGGAACGGGAAGGCGAGGAAGACGAGGTAGGCAAGGAGCGCGAGGTACTGCCCGGCCCGCGCCTTGCGGTTGGTACGGATGCCCGTACCGGAGCCGGTGCGGGCGCCGCGTCCACCGGTGCGTGCTTGTGTTCGTGCTCGTGCCGTCATCGGTCGCCGTCTCCCCTCAGCCGCCCCACCAGGTGCACGGCGAGCAGCACCGAGATCACCGCGACCATCACGCATCCCATCGCCGCCGCGTAGCCGAACTGCCCGTACCGGAACGCCTCCTCGTACGCGAACAGCATCGGCAGCCGGGTCCGTCCGCCGGGGCCGCCGTTGGTGAGCACGTAGACCAGGGCGAAGGAGTTGAAGTTCCAGATGAGGTTGAGCGCCGTGATGGCCGCGGCGACCGGTCTGAGGGCGGGCCAGGTGACGGTGCGGAAACGGCGCCAGGCGCCCGCGCCGTCCATGGCGGCCGCCTCGTGCAGCTCGCGCGGGGTGTTCTGGAGTCCCGCGAGGAGGGCGACCGTGGTCTGCGGCAGGCCCGCCCAGACGCCGACGACGATCACCGCGGGCAGCGCCGTGGCCAGTCCGCTCAGCCAGTCCCGGCCGTCGCCGAGGCCCAGGTCGCGCAGCGTCTCGTTGAGGATGCCCGCGTCCGGGTTGTAGACGAGCCGCCACATGATGCCCACCACGACCTCGGGCATCGCCCAGGGGATGATCGCAAGGGCGCGCGCCAGCCAGCGCAGTCTCAGCTCCTGGTTCAGCAGCAGGGCGAGGCCGAGCGCGAGCAGGAACTGCGGCACGGTCACGCCGACCGCCCACAGCAGGCCGATCCGGAACGAGTCCCAGAAGAGCGTGTCGTGCAGCAGGTCCTGGAAGTTCAGCGTGCCGATCCACTGCGTCGCCCGGGTCCGGCCCGACTGGGCATCGGTGAAGGCCAGCGCGATCCCGTAGAGCAGCGGTCCCACGCTGAGCACCAGGATCGGGATGAGCGCGGGCAGCACCAGGAACCAGGCGCCGTGGTCGGCGGGGCGGGTGTCCCCGGTCCGCCCGCGGGCGCTCTTCGTGGACCGCCTCGTCGCGGTCGCCAGTGTCACGGTTGCGGCTCCTTCGGGCGGCTCGGGGCGGTCCGGGCCCTGGTCGGCACCGTGACGACCAGGCCGGACGCCCGGACGGCTCCCGTCATGTTCCTGACCAACGGAGGGGACGTCAAGGCGGTGCGCACACCCTCATGAGGCGTCCCACCAGTGCGAATGCGACACTGACGGTGCCTGGTGCACCGGGTGGACGAGGACACGGAGGCGAACGGACGATGGACGAGGCACGGGCGCGGGAGGTCCTGGCCGCGGCGGGCGTGCTGCCCGGGGCGCCGGAGGAAGCGCGGCTGCTCTCCCTGGGCGAGAACGCGGTGTTCACCGCCGGTGACCTGGTGGTCAAGGTCGGGCGGGACGCCGAACTCCTGGACCGCGCGCGCCGTGAACTGGACATCGCGGGCTGGCTCGCCGGGGCGGGCGTCCCCGCCGTGCGGGCCGCCGAGCCCGAGCCGCTGCTCGTCGACGGCTGTCCGGTGACCCTCTGGCACCGGCTGCCCGACCCGGTGCGCCCCGCCGAGCCGCGCGACCTGGCCGAGCTGCTGCGTGTGGTGCATGCGCTGCCCTCCCCTCCGTTCACCCTGCCGCCCCGCGAACTGCTGGGCGGTGTGGAGCGCTGGCTGCGTCTCGCGGGCGACGCGATCGATCCCGCGGACGCGGCGTATCTGCGGCAGCGCCGGGACGGCTTCGCCGCCGCCGCTGCCGCGCTCGTCCCCGCGCTGCCGCCGGGCCCGATCCACGGCGACGCGCTGCCCCGCAACGTCCATGTCGGACCCGACGGTCCCGTCCTGGTCGACCTGGAGACCTTCTCCGCCGACCTGCGCGAGCACGACCTGGTGGTGATGGCCCTGTCCCGCGACCGCTACGGGCTGCCCGCCGAGGCGTACGACTCCTTCACCCGGACCTACGGCTGGGACGTGCGGGAGTGGGCGGGCTGCGAGGTGCTGCGCGGGGCCCGGGAGACGGCCAGCTGCGCCTGGGTCGCCCAGCACGCACCGGCCGGCCCCAAGGCCCTGGCCGAGTTCGAACGGCGCGTGGCGTCCCTGCGCGACGGGGACGCGACGGTCCGCTGGTACCCGTTCTGAGGACGCGGCCCCGGTACCGGCCCGTGCCCCGCCGGTCAGGCCGTCAGACCAGGTCGTCCGCCAGGTCCCGCAGGGGCCACGCCCCGTCCACCACGGCGGCCGGGTCCTTGCGCCGCAGGAAGTTCTGGAAGTCCGCCGCCCACTCGGCGTACCACTCGATCTGGCGGCGGTGCAGCTCCGCCGGGCCGAGGGTCGCGACCTTCGGGTGGCGGCCGGCTATCGCGCCGGCCAGCCGGGCCGCGGCGAGCGCGTCGGCCGTCGCGTCGTGCGCCGTGCCGAGCGCGATCCCGTACTCCGTGCAGACCGCTTCCAGGTTGCGCTTGCCGCGGCGGTAGCGGTCCACCGAGCGGTCGATGGTGTAGGGGTCGATGACCGGGGCGGGGTCCGTCCCGCCGAGGCGCTCGCGCAGCGACGGCAGTCCGTACCGCCGCAGTTCGGCGGAGAGCAGCGTGAGGTCGAAGGCCGCGTTGTACGCCACGACCGGGACGCCCGCCTGCCAGTACCCCACGAGGACCGTGGCGATGGCGTCGGCGACCTGGTCGGCCGGGCGGCCCTCGGCCGCCGCCCGCTCATTGCTGATGCCGTGCACGGCGACGGCGTCGGCGGGGATCTCCACGCCCGGGTCGGCCAGCCACTCGCGGCGTCCGACCGGCTCTTGGCCCCTGACCTCTATCACCGCTCCGGTGACGATGCGCGCCTCGCGCGGATCCGTCCCGGTCGTCTCCAGGTCGAAGCCGATCAGCAGCTCCCGGTGCCAGCCCATGGGCGGCCCCCCTTCTTCATGGTGCTTTCCCCCAGTGGTCCCCACCATCGCACGGGCCACTGACAATGCCCGGAGCGCGGTCCCGCGACGGCCGCACCGCCCGGCCCTGCGGCCCGCGGAACAGCCCTCCCGGCCGCCCGCCGCACCACCCGCCGCGTCGCCTTCAGGACACGGGCCGCGAGTCCACCCACGCGGCCTCGAACTCCTCGCGGTACGTGGGGAAAAGACCTTCTTCGCCGGAATCGTCCGCTTTGAGTATCCGGCCGCCGCCGCGCAGCACGAGCACGGGCGCCTCCATGCCCCGGGTCCGCCGCAGATACGACTGCACGACGGCGATGCCGTCCGAGCCGTCGCCGTCGACGAGGTAGGCGGTGAAGCGCGGCGTCTCGTCGAAGACCTGGATCTCGAAGGCGCCGGGGTCCCGCAGCTTCGAGCGGACCCGGCGCATGTGCAGGATGTTCGTCTCGACCGAGCGGCTCAGCTCGCCGCGCTTGATGCCGAGTTCCCGCTCGCGCCGCTTCACCGCGCTGGAGGCCGGGTTGAGGAACAGCAGCCGCACCCGGCAGCCCGTCTCGGCGAGCCGCACGAGGCGCCGCCCCGAGAAGTTCTGCACCAGCAGGTTCAACCCGATGCCGATGGCGTCGAGCCGGCGGGCCCCGCCGAACAGGTCCTCCGCGGGGAACTGCCGCAGCAGCCGCACCCGGTCGGAGTGGACCCCGACCACGTCCGCGTACCGGTCGCCGACCAGGTCCTCGACCGCGTCGACGGGCAGCCGGCGCGCGGAGGGCACGTCGCTGCCCGCGCCGAGGATCTCCAGGAGCCGGGCGGCGGCGCGCTCGGCCTGGGCGAGCACGGTCTCCGACAGGGCCCGGTTGCGGGAGACCACGTTGCGGGTGACCTCCAGCTCGTCCAGGGCCAGCTCGACGTCGCGGCGCTCGTCGAAGTAGGGCTCGAAGCACGGCCAGTGCTGCACCATCAGCTCGCGGAGCTGCGGCAGCGTCAGGAAGCTGAGCACGTTGTCGTCGGCGGGGTCGAGCAGATAGCCCTTGCGGCGGCTCACCTCGCGCACGGCGACCGCCCGCTGCACCCACTCCTGCCCGGCGGGTCCGGCCGCGGCGACCACCCAGTCGTCGCCGTGGACCGGTTCGTAGATCGGGCGCAGGACGGCGGCGACGACCGCGCGCAGCCGCTGCTCGACCAGGTTCAGCCAGATGTAGGCGCGGCCGGCCCGCTGGGCGCGGGTGCGCACCTCGTGCCAGGCGTCGGCGCCCCAGTCCAGTTCGGGGCCGATGGAACCCATCTCCATCGGCCGCGCCAGGGACACCGCCCCGGGTGGGACATCTGTGGAGGTCCCCTCGTGACTCTCGTCACCAGGAGGCAACTCCAGCCCTCCCGAGCCCACCCGCGCACCGCCTTCCGCTCCCCCGAGCACTCCCCTAGCCAACGATCAAGGAAGGGTACTCCGGGAGCGGCGGGCGGTGCAGCCGGATGGACAGGTCGTTTCTCAACTACCTTATTGCTGTTGGCCGTTCTGGTCGGCGAGCTCGGCGGGAGTGAGCGGATTCATAGCGGTGACGTCGCGCGGGGCGATGGAGAAGCCCTGCCAGTGGACCGGCATGGGCTGCTGGTCCTCGTCCCGGGCTATGTGGTGGAAGCCGACGTTCATCCACACGACGGGGTGTGTGAGGGTCTGCCCGTTGACCCACTTGTCGACGGACTTACCGGCTCCGGTACCGCAGTTGCGCAGGTTGTCACTGGCGAACTGCTCGCACTTCTTGTACTCGGTGAAGTAGATGTCGTGCTTGGTGTAGGAGCGGCCGAGGTACTTGGTGGTGGCCCCGGGCACGATCTCGTACGAGCGCGGGTGGTTGTCCTTGTTCTTGCCGGTGTTGCTGACGACGCGCCACCAGCGCGAGTTCTTGGCGTCGCCCGCGAGCTCCTTGGTGACCTTGGTGCGGGTGGTCTTGTTGGTCGGGCCCTCGTTGCCGCTCGCGGGCGCGCTCACCTTCGAGTCGTACTGCTCGACGCGGCTCTTGGGGGAGCCGTCCAGACCGAAGTTGAGCCGCCAGAAGACGTTGTGGCTGTGGCTGGTGGCGTACGAGGTGGCGTTCTTGCCGAGGGGCCAGCCGCGGCCGTCACCGGCGTCGTAGTCGCCGGGCGACAGGCTGCCGGTGGCGCCCACGTTCATGTTGACGGTGCCGTCGTCCTGGAAGCGCCACTCGGTGATGTACTCGTACCAGCCGGTCTGGTTCACGGTGTAGACGAGCAGGTCCTTGCCCTGGCTCTGCCAGACCTTGCTGGCGCTGTCGCCCTGCATGCGGTAGGCGTGACCGCGGGTCCTGGTGGTCGTGCACAACCCCTTGACCTGGTCGTTCTCCGGGTCCCAGGCGTCGGGCACCTTGACGGTCCTGATCGTGCCGCCGGGGCATTCCCCGGGGACCATGTTCATCAGGCCCTGGCCGAAGCCGGCGCCCGTGAGGTCGCTGTACTCGGCCCCGCCGTCGTCGTAGGGGACGTGGATCTGGGCGAGCTTGGCGCTGGTGAGGATCTTGATCGGCTGGGCCTCGCCCTTGGGCTGGTAGGAGATGTTCTCCAGGACGAGCCCCGCCTCGCTCTCGTAGTGCCAGCACATCCGCCAGGTGGTGCCGCCCGACAGTTTCTGTTCGATCTTGTACGCCGCGCTGCACTCGGCGGCCGCCGCGGCGGCCTTCGGCTGGGCGGCCGCGGGATGCGCGGCCGTGGTCAGGCCGGCGGCGAGCACGGCCACGGACAGGCCCACCGCCGCCCGGGTGCGGGCACGGCTGTTTCTGTTGACGCGCATGGAGAGGTGACTCCCTCGCAGAAGAGCACGAAAAAAGACGGAAGAAGGAAGGCGGAAGAAGCCCGGAAAGGAACGCGGACGGGCGCGCACGCAGAGGCGCGCGGCCGGGTTCAGCCGAGCTTGCCGACCTTGCGGGCGCTCAGGTCGACGATCAGGCTGCGGGCGTCGATCCAGGGCCCGTTCTCGACCTTCGGGAACAGCCGCACACAGCGGTGCTCCCCGCAGGCGTCCAGGACGGCGGGCTGCGCGCCCGGGGCCGCCCGGTAGACCATGCTCTGGAGCAAGAGCTGCCCCGGGGCGGTCAGTTCCTTGCCGGTGGCGTCCTTGTAGTCGGCCTTCAGACCGGCGCCGAGCGGGTCGGCGATCAGCAGCCGGGCGGCCTCGGTCATCTCGTCCCGGCTGATGGGCGGCTGCACACCGTGCTGGGTGCCGGTCTGCTCGACCTTCCCGGTGTCGAGGTTGACGGTCCTCGTGACGAGCGTGTCGTTCTTGTAGTCGTAGAACCGGGCCTCCGCGCGGCGCGGCGCGGACGGGTCGGCCAGTTCGTCCGTCTCGGGCTCGGCGAGGTCGACGCCGACGCGCTCGGGGCCGCGGTCGCCCTCGACGTCCTCGCCGGTGGAGAGCAGCCGCTGGTTGAGCGCGACCTGTTCGGCGCGCTTCAGCTCGTCGTCGGTCAGCGGGTCGCGTCCGGTGCCCTTGTCCCCCTCGGCCGGTGCCTGCTCGACGACACCCGGCTGTACCGCCCCCTGTTCCTGTCCCGCGGCCCCCGCGGCCCCCTGGGCGGAGCTGCCGCCTCCCGTACCGCCGGCCGACTCCCCGGCCCCCGCCGAGCCCGGCAGCGTGACGGCGACCATGGCCGCCGTCCCCGCCACCGCAATGGCCGCACCGGCCACCACCTTGCCCAGATGGCGGTGCACTGTCTTGCGCACATTTTCCCCCTCGCCCCCTGTGGTCAGCAGGAGTCTCTTGGGCCCCACGAAATGGGCATGTTTGCTCTGCCCTGGTCACCCGGTAAGAGGGGCGTAAGTCCTAGGAGGTTCCATCACTTTCGGGGAGACTCGGATCCGAGTCGCCCCCACGGGCACAGCACTACTGGGAGAGTCGTATCCATGCAGGTCTGGCCTGGAGAGGCGTATCCACTCGGCGCGACGTACGACGGCGCCGGAACCAATTTCGCGGTCTTCTCGGAGGCCGCCGACCGGATCGAGCTGTGTCTGCTGCACGACGACGGCTCGGAGACAGCGGTGGAGCTGCGCGAGACCGACGCGTTCGTACGGCACGCCTACCTGCCGGGAGTCATGCCGGGACAACGCTACGGGTTCCGCGTGCACGGCCCGTACGCGCCGGGGCGCGGCTTGCGCTGCAACTCCGCGAAGCTGCTCCTCGACCCGTACGCGAAGGCGATCAGCGGCGAGATCAAGTGGGGCGAGGAGGTCTACGGCTACCACTTCGGGGCGCCCGACAAGCGCAACGACCTGGACTCGGCACCGCACACCATGGCGTCGGTCGTGGTCAACCCGTACTTCGACTGGGGCGACGACCGGCGCCCCCGCATCGAGTACCACCACACGGTGCTCTACGAGGCCCATGTCAAGGGCCTGACCATGAAGCACCCGGAGCTGCCCGACGAGCTGCGCGGCACCTACGCGGCGCTCGCCCACCCGGCGATCATCGAACATCTGACCGCACTCGGTGTCACCACTCTCGAGCTGATGCCGGTTCACCAGTTCGTGAACGACCACCGGCTGGTCGACATGGGCCTCAACAACTACTGGGGCTACAACACCATCGGCTTCTTCGCCCCGCACAACGCGTACGCGTCCTGGGGCGACCGGGGGCAGCAGGTCCTGGAGTTCAAGTCCGCCGTCCGGGCGCTGCACGAGGCCGGTATCGAGGTCATCCTGGACGTCGTCTACAACCACACCGCCGAGGGCAACCACCTGGGGCCCACCCTGTCCTTCAAGGGCCTCGACAACCCCTCGTACTACCGGCTGACCGACGACCCGACCTACTACATGGACACCACGGGGACGGGCAATTCGCTGCTCATGCGCTCCCCGCACGTACTGCAACTGATCATGGACTCACTGCGCTACTGGGTGACCGAGATGCACGTCGACGGCTTCCGCTTCGACCTCGCGGCGACGCTGGCCCGGCAGTTCCACGAGGTGGACCGGCTGTCCTCGTTCTTCGACCTGGTGCAGCAGGACCCGGTGGTCTCCCAGGTGAAGCTGATCGCCGAGCCCTGGGACGTCGGCGAGGGCGGCTACCAGGTGGGCAACTTCCCGCCGATGTGGACCGAGTGGAACGGCAAGTACCGGGACACCGTGCGGGACATGTGGCGGGGCGAGCCGCGCACGCTCGCGGAGTTCGCCTCCCGGCTGACGGGCTCGTCCGACCTCTACCAGGACGACGGCCGCCGCCCGCTGGCCTCGATCAACTTCGTCACCTGCCACGACGGCTTCACCCTGCACGACCTCGTCTCGTACAACGAGAAGCACAACGACGCCAACGGCGAGGACAACCGCGACGGCGAGAGCCACAACCGCTCGTGGAACTGCGGCGCCGAGGGCGAGACCGACGACCCGGGGGTGCTGGCACTGCGGGGGCGTCAGATGCGCAACTTCTTAGCGACGCTGATGCTCTCCCAGGGTGTGCCGATGCTCAGCCACGGCGACGAGTTCGCCCGCACCCAGCGCGGCAACAACAACGGCTACTGCCAGGACGGCGATCTGTCCTGGGTGCCGTGGCCGGAGGACGGCAGCGAGCTGCTCGAGTTCACGCGCGCGATGGTGTGGCTGCGCCGCGACCACCCCGTCTTCCGGCGCCGCCGCTTCTTCCACGGGCGGCCGGTGGAGGGCACGCACGACGACCTGTCCGACATCGCCTGGTTCACGCCCGCGGGCAAGGAGATGACCCAGCGCGACTGGGACTCCGCGCACGCCCGCGCGCTGACCGTGTTCCTCAACGGGAACGCGATCTCCGAACCGGGGCCGCGCGGGGAGCGGATCTCCGACGACTCGTTCCTGCTGATGTTCAACGCCTCCCCCAAGACCCTGGACTTCGTCGTCCCGGTCGACCACGGGCGGCAGTGGCAGGTGATCGTCGACACCGCGCGCTCCGAGGGGGTGCCGGCGCACACGGGTCCCAAGGTGAAGGCCGGGGACCGGCTGTCCCTGATCGACCGGAGCATGACGGTGCTCCAGCGGCCCGCCTAGAGAGGTGTGCCGTGCGGCCACGCGCGCGTGGAGGGCGTCTCGCGGGAGACGCCCTCCAGGGGGTGCCTTTCCCGGATGCTTCCCGGGGGCGTGCGGCGCGGCGCGAATCGGCCGACCGCGCGCGTGCGTACGCGTGAGCGGGTGACAGGAAAGCCGGCCGGGCGGGTACGTAGGTCTTCATGACCCCTGAGCGCCCTGACCCGGTGGCAGTCCCCACGGCCACGTACCGGTTGCAGCTCCAGCCGGAGTTCCCCTTCGCCGCCGCCGAGGCGGCCGTGCCGTACCTCGCCTCGCTCGGCGTCTCGCACCTGCACCTCTCCCCCGTCCTGGAGGCCGTCCCCGGCTCCCTCCACGGCTACGACGTGGTGGACCACGCGCGCGTGCGCGAGGAACTGGGCGGCGAGGCGGGCCTGCGCTCACTGGCCCGCGCCGCCCGGGAGCACGGCCTCGGCCTGGTGGCCGACATCGTGCCGAACCACATGGCCATGGCGCCCCGCCACAACCGGGCCCTGTGGGAGGTGCTGCGCGAGGGCCCCGATTCGCCGTACGCGCGCTGGTTCGACATCGACTGGCGGGCCCAGGACGGCCGGCTGCTGCTGCCCGTGCTCGGCGGGCCCCTCGGCACGGAACTCGGCCGCCTTGAGGCCGACGGCGACGTCCTGCGCTATTACGACCACGCCTTCCCGCTGCGCGAGGGCACCGGGAAGCTGCCGCTGCCGGAGCTGCTCGACGCCCAGTGGTACCGCCTCGGCTGGTGGCGGCTGGCCCGCACCGAGCTGAACTACCGCCGGTTCTTCAGCATTTCCGAGCTCATCGGGGTACGGGTGGAGGACCCGGAGGTGTTCGACGCCACCCACCGGACGATCCTGCGCCTGCTCCACGAGGGCGTCCTCGACGGGCTGCGCGTCGACCACCCCGACGGCCTCGCCGACCCCGACGCGTATCTGCGCCGGCTGCACGAGGCCACCGGCGGACGCTGGACGGTGGTCGAGAAGATCCTCGCGGACGGCGAACCGCTGCCCGCGGCCTGGCCCGTCGCCGGAACCACCGGGTACGACGCGCTGCGACAGCTCGACGGCGTCTTCGTGGACCCGGCGGGCGCGGGCGAGCTGCTCGGCCAGTTCCGGCGGTTCGCGGGGCCGCAGGGCGACCGGGGCGGCCACTGGGAGTCCACGGTCCGCCGGGCCGCGTACAAGGTCCTCACGCATGAGCTGGCCGCCGAGGTCGACCGGCTCACGCGCGCGGCGGACCGGGTGTGCGCGGCCGCCCCGGACCCCGCGCTGCGCGACCGCGCCCCTTGGGCCCTGCGCACGGCGCTGCGGGAGCTGCTGGTGCGCATGGAGGTCTACCGGCCGTACACGTCGACCGACGCCTCCCTGGTCGTCACCGGGGAGGCCGCCGCCGAGGCCCGCCAGGTGTTCACGGTGCCCGAGGAGGCCGCCGCCGTGGACGCCGTACGCGATCTTCTGCTCGGGCGGGCCGACGGGCCGGGCGCCGGGGAGTTCCGGGCCCGGTTCGCGCAGACCGCGTCGGCGCTGCGGGCCAAGTCCGTGGAGGACACGGCGTTCTACCGCTACGTGCCGCTTCTGTCGGCCAACGAGGTGGGCGGCGACCCGGGGCGCCCCGCGGTGTCCCCTGAGGACTTCCACGCGTACTGCGCGCGCGTGCAGCGCGACTGGCCCGCCACGGGGACCGTGCTGTCGACGCACGACACCAAGCGCAGCGGCGACGTGCGCGCGGCCCTGGCCGTGCTCACGGAGTGCCCCCGCCGGTGGGGCGACGTGCTCGCCGAGGTGACCCGGGTCGGCCCCGGCGTCCCGGACCCGCTGCTGGCCTGGGCCGCCTGGCAGACCGCCTTCGGCCTCGGCCCGGCCGCCGGGGACACCGGAGACTCCGGGGACGCCGGAGACGCCGGAGACGCCGAGGACAGCGGAGAAGCCGGGGACATCGGAGATGTCGAGGGCGTCGGGGAACGGCTCGGCGGAGCGCTGTTGAAGCACGTGCGCGAGGCCGGGCTGCACACCTCCTGGACCGAGCAGGATCCCGCGTACGAGGATGCCGTGGCCGCGTTCGTCCGGGAGGGGCCGGGCGGCGCCCCTGGCCGGCTGATCGGCGACCTGCGCGACGACCTCGCGCCCCAGGTACGGGCGAACATGCTGGGCGCCGCCCTGCTCCAGCTCACGATGCCGGGCGTGCCGGACCTCTACCAGGGCACCGAGGGCGAGTACCGCGCCCTGGTCGATCCGGACAACCGGCGCCCGTTCGCGCCGCGGCGCGCGCCCTCCGAGAAGTCGTCGCTCACCGGAGCCGCCCTGAAGCTGCGCCGGCGGCGCCCGGACGTCTTCGGCGACAGGTCGGCGTACACGCCGCTGACGGCCGAGGGTCCGGCGGCGGCGCACCTGTTGGCCTTCGCCAGGGCCGGTGAGGTGGTCACGGCGGTCACACGGCTGTCGCTGCGCCTCGCCGAACAGGGCGGCTGGCAGGACACCCGGCTGGAACTGCCCCCGGGGCGGTGGTCCGATGTGCTCGCCCCGGAGCGGGAGTTCACCGGGCACGCGCGCGTGGCGGAGCTTTTCGGACCGCTCCCGGTGGTGCTGCTGGAACGGACCGGCGAGGCCGACGGGAACTGAGGCGAGGACCTGGGCGGGGGCTGACCGGGGGGCGCCGCGTCAGCGGAGGCGGACCAGGAGGCTCCGCGGCGAACGGCCGGCCAGGCCCTCGGGGGCGGGCCGGAAGCCCGGGACCCAGCGCGGTGCCGGTGCGACGGCGAGCAGGGCGCGCAGCGCGTGCTCGGCGGTACGCCGGGCGAGCCGGGCACCCGGGGGCACGGCGACCACGGAGGATCCGGCGTGGGCCCCGGTGCCGGTGCCGGTGCCGGTGCCGGTGCCGGTGCCGGTGGCCCAGTGGGCCGGGTCCGAATCCCGGTCCCTGTCCCGGTCCCGGCGGAAGACGTCGTAGCGGTCCGGGTCGGTGTAGCGGTCCGGGTCGCGGCCCGCGGCGCCCGGCAGACAGGCGACGGCCGCCCCGGCGGGTATCGCGCCGATCCGCTCGGCGGCCCGGCGCAGGACGACGTGGAGCGGCGGGTCCCGGCGCAGGGACTCCGTCCAGGCATGGGGTATCAGTCGCGGATCCGCCCGGACCAGCTCCAGTTGGCCCGGGTGGTCCAGGAGGTTGGCGAGGAACGACGCCAGGGCGTGTTCGGTCTCCGCCACCGCGTCCAGCACCGTGCCCGCGAGCCGGATCACGGTCTCGTCGGACAGCGGACGGCCGTCGGCCCGGGCGGCGCACAGCACCGAGAGCGCACCGGGCCGCGGACGGGCCCGGCACCGCGCCACGTACGGACGCAACAGGGCGTCCCAGGGCGCCCGTCCGGCGGTCCCGGCGCCCGCCGGACGTCCGTCTCCCGCCCACTGCCGTACGCGTGCGATGTCCGCGCGGGGCAGGCCCAGCACCACGACGGCCGCGGCGGCGGGCAGCCACTGGCAGAACTCGCCGACGAGATCGGCCTCCCGGCGCCCGGAGAGCCGGCCGGCCAGCACGTGGGCGACGCGTCCGATCCCGGCCGTGAGGGCGTCCTCCTGGAGCGCCGAGTCCAGCAGGGCCGAGGCGCCCTCCGCGCACGGCGCATCGTGGGTCGTGTCGTACGGCGGGACGAGGCGGGGGTCCGCGAGGGCGGCGCGCACATCGCGGTACCGGCTGATCAGCCAGGCCCCGAAGGGCTCGTCGTACACGAGCGGGAAGCGGTCGCGCAGGGCGCGGTACAGCGGGAAGGGATCGCGCGCGGTCCCGGGGGCACGCAGACTCGGCGGCACCGCGTACGGGGAGAGGTACGACGGGGCGTACGAGGACGTGTACGAGGGCGCCGTCGGCGTCGTGGACGGCGTACCGCCGGGCGGGCCGTGCGCGCACAGCAGACCGTGAGCACACAGCACCGTCGGCCTCCCGCCTCGCCGTCGCCCGGGTCGCCCGGACATCTCGCCCGGGTGTCGTCCTGGCCGCGTGGTGGCGCCTCACCGGGTCCGCGCGGGGCGATGGACGCGCGTTGTGTCCAGCCGACCACCGCGCCTCACCGGCCGCAGTTCTCCCGCACCCCTACGGGTGAATCCGCCATCATTCGAGTGGTGAACGAGACGGCCGTTGACGGCGTGCAGTGGTGGTAGCGGCAGTACACGGCTTCCGGCTGCCGGTAAACGCATCTGGGCGCCCCCTGGAGCCGCCACGGCACCCGCTTGACACCGCACCGCGTCCGTGGACTACTGCGGGTTGGCGACACCGGGCGGAGAGGTCGGGGGTGAGTCACCTGCCGGAGCTGCGCTATCCCAGTGTGACCGAACTTCAGTCGTCCGCCCGATCGCTGGCAGCACACCGGCCGGGCCTGTGCTCCTTCCAGCAGGTCGGTGTCTCACGCGGAGGCCGGCCCCTGCAACTGCTGTCCGTCGGCCACGCGCCCCGCGCCGTCCTCGTCGTCGCGGGTGCCCACGCCAACGAGCCGACCGGCGGCCCGACGCTGCTCCGGCTGGCCGAACGCGTCCTGGCCGAGCGGCGGTTGCGGGCCGACACGAGCTGGCACTTCCTGCTCTGCGCCGACCCGGACGGGGCGAGCCTGCATGTGACACCGGCGCCGCGCACCCTGCTCGACTACCACCTGGGCTTCTTCCGCCCGGCGGGCCCCGAGCAGCCGGAGTGGTCGCCCTCGGTGCTGCCGCCCCACCTGCTGCCGCCCGAGACCCGCACCCTGTTCCGGGTGATCGACGGACTGCGGCCCTACCTCCAGGTGACCCTGCACGGCACCGACCTCGGCGGCAGCTGGGTCCAGCTCACCCGCGACATCCCGGGGCTCGCCGAGCCGTTCGCCAAGTCGGCGGCGGAGCTGAACATCCCCGTGGAGGTCGGCGCCTCCGACGCCGTCGGCTGGCCCGCCTCGGGACCCGGAGTGCACGTCATGCCGGCCCCGGGCTCGGACACGGCGTACCCGAGCATGCCCGACGACGCACGGCACAGCACCTGGTACCACGCCCACCGGTACGGCGGTCTCACCGCGGTCGTGGAGGTGCCTATGTGGGCCAGCGACCGCGTGGACGACCCGACGCCGCATCCCGCTCCGGGACCGGCGCTGCGGCTGCTGGCCCGGCGGCTGCTGCGGGACGCGGCCCAGGTGGAACGGGTGCTCGCCGAGGCACAGCCGCGGCTGCCGGAACCCGAGGGTCCGCTGCTGCGGGCGGCCAAGTGGGCGCTCGAACTGGTACCGGGGCTGGCCGGGGACTGGGCCGGGGCGCCGCCGCCGGACACCACCAGGGCGTACGTCGCCAGCGTCGACGCGTTCGGCCGCCGGCTGCCGCTGCGGGCGGCGTCGATGCTGCTCCGGGTTCTCCAGGAGACCGACGACCCGGCCGCCCCGCAGCTGCTGCGCCTCGTCGCTGCCTGGAGCGACTCCTTCGCCGAACGCTTCCGCGCCCGCTGGGTACCGCTGGACCACCAGGTCGAGCACCAGACGCGTACGGTCGTCGCGGCGGCCGTCCACGCGCGCGGGGACGTGGCGTAACGGCCCCGTTCGTACGACCGTACGAGCCGTGGGGGACGCGACGACGTCAGCCGGAGACGGAGCCGGGGTCGGCGTCAGGGCCGGCCCCGGACCCATGACCGGCGCCGAACCCGCCGAACCCGCCGAATCCGTGGTCGGGCCCGGGCTCGGACTCGGTGAGGGTGAACACCGTCCTCGTCTCCGCCTCCATCACACACGGGTTGGCGAAGGTGTGGCGGTACTCCGTCGCGCGGCCCGCCCACCGGCCCCGCGCGGAGACGGTCACCGGCGCGTAGACCATGGGGCACACGGCGTCGGCCAGGGGGCGGATACGGGCGATGTCGCCGTCCGCCGCACGGAGCTCGGCGCAGGCCTGTGCCGCGCGGGCGTGCCCCTGCGGCGGGTCGCAGAGCAGCAGCGTGCCGTGGGTCTCGCCGGACCGTGAGCCGTCGCCGGTGGCCACCGTCAGATACAGCCAGTCGCCCGGCGCGCCGGGCCCCTGCCGGGCCTGGTCCGCGCCCGCAGGTCCGGGCCCGGCCGGGAACGGAACCGCCGCCCGGGCGGCCGGCAACGCGGCCGTCGCCGCCGCCGGCACCACTGCCGTCGTGAGCGTCATGAACGTCGTGAGGAGGATCGCCGTTCGCGTCATTCCAGATGCATCGGCACGGCGGCCCCCGAACCCCACCCCCGCTCACCCGAACGTGAGCGTGTGTGTACGGGTGCGGGTGCGGACCGGCCGGCGAGTGCGAAGGCGGCGAGCACGACCCGGGTCTGGAACTCGGCCTGGCGGGCGACCGGTATCCACCGGGCGCCGCGGCCCCGCTGGTAGTCGGCGCACCACTGGTCGATGAGCCGGTCGAGTTCGGGCAGTACGCCGGCCGCCGCCGGTCCCGCGGCGGTGGCCAGTTGGTGCAGCAGCCCGGCCGTACGCAGCGCGACGCGCCGCCCGGAGATGCTCAGGGCCGTCAGCCGGGCGGTGTCGAGCGGCGGCAGCGGCCGCGCGGCCGTGACACCAGTACCAGTACCAGTACCAGGACCGGCACCAGCACCCGAACCGCCACCGCCACCGCCACCGATCGCGCCCTCCCCGACAGCCGTGCCGTTCGTGTCGTTCATGCCGTTCATGTCGGGGTCCCACGAGTCGGCGAGTCCGGGGCCGACCAGTAAATAGTCGTCCACCGGGGCGAGCAGCCGTTCCGCGTCCGGGACGGCGCCGAGGGCCGGCCTGATCCGTGCCAGGACGCCCTCCAGGAGCCCCGTGTCATGGCGCAGGGTGCGGCTGACGGTCCGCAGGACCCCGTCCGCGTCGGCGGGCGGCAGAGCGTCCTGCACGGCCGCCACGCCCCACATGGGCGCCTCGACCACGGCCGTCACCGTGCCGTACGGATGCGGGTGGAACCACGTGGACTCCACGGCGGCCTCCGTGATGGCGGCGGCGAGGTCGCCACGGCGCGGGGGCGGGATGCGGTAGACGGCGGGGCCGAGCGTCGGCCAGTACAGGGTGTCGTACGGGCCGAGTTCGCGCGGGATGCCGAGCCGGGCGGCGGCGTGCGCGACCCGGCGGGCGAGCCCCGGCAGGTCGCGGGTCAGCTCGACGAAGCCGCCGCCGACGTCGACGCCGTGCAGGGAGCACTGGAAGAACGGCCGCAGTTCGTCCTGGAGGTCGAGCAGGGCGCGGGTCTCGGGCAGTACCGCGCCGTCGGGACCGTCCGGCAGCCACTCGGGCTGCTCCATGAAGCCGGGCCGGAAGAAGTGCCGGAAGTAGTGGCCCAGGGTGTACGGGCCCGACAGCCAGCCCTCGTTGCGGCGGGAGCCGTCCGGGTCGAGGCAGAGCAGCAGGTGCCAGGTGGCGTCCGCGCCCTCGGACAGCCGGGGATCGGCGAGGACCCGCTCGGCGAGCCGCAGGGCCGTGGCACCGCCGACCGGCTCGTTGGCGTGCGGTCCGGCGACGACGAGGGCCTGCCGGCCGCCGTGCCCGACGGAGAGCAGCCACAGCGGCAGGCCCGCCCGTGACGTCCCCACGCGGCGCAGCCGGGCGTCCCCCGGGTGTCGGGCGACGAGCGCGGACGCCCGGGCGCCCAGCTCGTCCACGGTCGGGAAGCGGTGGAGTGGCAGCAGGGCACACCTCCGCTGTTCCGGTGCCGCCGTTTCACCTGAGATGCGTGGTGTACGCACAGTCAGTCACGCGCCCTGGGGTACGTCAACACCGTGGGACAGATCGGACGTTGGCGACCGCAGCGGGTTAATCCCGGGCCAGAGCCCCGGCCCCCTGACCCCCGGCCCCCGGTTCAGTCCGCGGCGAGCCGGAACGCCATCTGGCCGAAGCTCACCTGGTCGCCGCCCTGGACGACGGCGGAGCCGATCACCCGGCGCCCGTTCACCGTCGTACCGTTGGTCGAACCGAGATCGCGCAGCACCCACAGACCGCCCTGCCGGCTCAGCTCCGCGTGCACCCGGGAGACCGTCTCGTGGTTGAGCCGCAGGCCGCTGGCGGGGTCGCGCCCTATGCGCAGCGGATAGCCGCTGCCGGGGTTCGGGAGCTGGAGCTTGGGCAGCCGCTCGGCCTGCCAGGCCCTGCGCAGCCGTACGGTGAAGCCGGAGACGGCCTCCACGGCGCCGAACACCACGCGTGACCAACGGTTTTCGTTCGGCAGGTCGGCGGTGAGCACGGCGAGTTCGTCCGGGCGGCGGGCGGTCAGCGCCAGTTCCATCCGGCGGATGAACGTGTCGTGCGAGAGGCGCCCGACGGCGACACCGTCCCGGAGCGCCTTGAGCGCCCGGTCACGCTCGGCGTCGGACAGCCGAGCGGGGTACGTGTGGAACTCGAAGGACGATGTCACAAGGGCGATTGTCCGACAGCCCGTACACAGTGTCCAGAAAAGCAAGGGCCGCCGTCCGTGACCGGACCGCCAACAGCGGAAGACCGGCAGAATTCTCCGACACGGCAAAAGGGTGGATTCGAAAGCGAATTGATCTCGCGTGACGCACCATGGTCCCACTACGTCACGCTGAGCAGACGAGGGAGAACCGTCCGTGCAGTTCGAGGTGTGGGCACCACAGGCCGACCGGGTGACGCTCCACTGCGGCACCGCCACGCGCGCGTTGGACCCCGATCCGGAGCGGGCGGGCTGGTGGACGGGGGAGGCCGACGCGCAGGACGGGACGCGGTACGGGTTCGCGCTGGACGACGGACCCGTCCTGCCCGACCCGCGGTCGCGGCGGCAGCCGGAGGGCCCCGACGGGACGAGCGTGGTCGTCGAGCACGGGCGGTACGCCTGGCGCCGCGAGTGGGCGGGGCGCGACCTGCCGGGCGCGGTCCTGTACGAGCTGCACGTGGGCACGTACACGCGTGAGGGCACGCTCGATGCCGCCGCGCAACGGCTGGAACACCTGGTGGACCTGGGCGTCACGCACGTCGAGCTGATGCCCCTGTGCCCGTTCCCCGGACGGCACGGCTGGGGGTACGAGGGCGTGTCCCTGTGGGCGGTGCACGAGCCGTACGGCGGGCCCGAGGGGCTGAAGCGGTTCGTCGACCGGGCGCACGAGCTGGGGCTCGGAGTCGTCCTGGACGTGGTCCACAACCACCTCGGCCCGTCGGGCAACCACCTTCCCGCCTTCGGGCCCTACTTCACGGACACTCACCACACGCCCTGGGGCTCCGCCGTGAACCTGGACGCGCCCGGCTCGGACGAGGTGCGGGCGTATCTGGTAGGCAGCGCGCTGGCCTGGCTGCGCGACTACCGGCTCGACGGGCTGCGGCTGGACGCGGTGCACGCGCTGGCCGACACGCGCGCGTGCCACTTCCTGGAGGAGCTGTCGACGGCCGTGGACACGCTCGCCGCCGAGCTGGGCCGGCCGCTGTTCCTGATCGCCGAGTCCGACCTGAACGACCCGCGGCTCGTCACCTCCCGCGCGGCCGGCGGCCTGGGGCTGCACGCGCAGTGGAACGACGACTTCCACCACTGTCTGCACACGGCCCTGACGGGCGAGTCCCAGGGCTACTACGCGGACTTCGCGCGGTCGCCGCTGGCCGCGCTCGCCAAGACGTACACCTCCGGCTACTTCCACGACGGCACCTATTCGAGCTTCCGGGGGCGGCGGCACGGCCGTCCGCTGGACCGCACCCGGGTCTCGGCGCACCGGCTGCTCGGCTACTCCCAGACCCACGACCAGATCGGCAACCGCGCCCTGGGGGACCGGCTCGCGGCGTCCCTCTCCCCCGGGCTGCTGGCCTGCGCGGCCGCGCTGACCCTGACCGGCCCGCTCACGCCGATGCTGTTCATGGGTGAGGAGTGGGCGGCGGGCACCCCCTGGCAGTTCTTCACCGACCACACGGACCGCGCGCTCGGCGAGGCCGTGAGCCGGGGCAGGCGGCGGGAGTTCGCGGCGCACGGCTGGGCCGAGGAGGACGTGCCCGACCCGCAGGACCCGGCGACCCGGGAGCGGTCCTGCCTGGACTGGTCGGAGCTGGAGCCCGGACCGGAGAACGAGGTCCACGCGCGCGTACTGGCCTGGTACCGCGAGCTGATCGCGCTGCGCCGTGCCCAGGCCGACCTCGCCAACCCGGACTTCGGGTCGGTGAAGGTGGCGTACGACGAGGCGGCCCGCTGGCTGGCCCTGCGGCGGGGCGACGTACGGGTGGCCGTGAACCTCGGCCGGGAACCGGCCGTCATCCCCCTCGGGCTGCGGCACGCGCGCGTGCTCGCCGCCTGGGAACCGGTCGAGACGCCCGGCACGGACGGACTGCTGCGGCTGCCCGGCGAGTCGTGCGTGGTGCTGACCCAGGCGTGACCCAGACCTGATTCAGACCTCATTCAGACCTCATTCAGACCTCATTCAGACCTCATTCAGACCTGATCCACACCTGATCCACACCTGATCCAGGCGTGACCCAGGCGTGACGCGGCCCGAGCGCCGACTCCGGGCGTGACGCACGGTCCCTCGGCGCGGGCGCGTACGTCTCCGCGTACGGCTCAGGGCGTCTCGTCCGTCGCGTCCCTCAGGTCCGTCACGCGTTCCAGCATGATCGGCTCCCAGGCGCGCCGCAGCCGGGTCCGCAGCAGCGGCAGGGGGCCCTCGTCCACGCCCCGGAGCCGCCCCGACAGCCGGAGCACGGTGTCGCAGCGGGCCAGCCAGAGCCCGCGCAGGGACGGCCGGGCGCCGTACCCGGCGAGGGTCGCCGCGCGCACGGCCGCGGGGGCGCCGACGGCGATCGCGAGCCCGGCGATGTCCTCGGCCGGATCGCCGAGGACCGCGTCCGTCCAGTCGAGCACGCCCCGTACGCGTCCGTCGGCGCCGACCGCGAGGCGTCCGCCCTCGAGGCCGTGGTGGACGAGGACCGCGGCGCCGGGCTGCGCGGAGAGCTGGCCCGCGGCGGCCGCGGTGAGCCGGCCGGACCTGGCGGGGTCGAACTCGTCGGCGGCGGCCAGCTCGCGGCCGGCCTCGTCGAGCGGCGCGCGCAGCGTCTCCAGCGAGCGTGGCGCGGCGCGCGGGACGCCCAGGGCGTCGGCCCGCGCCGCCGGTACCTCGCGCAGCCCGCCGAGCAGCCCCGCCAGGTCCGTCTCGCCGACCGCCGATACGGTCTGCTCCTCGGCGCTGCCGCCGGGCAGCCGGGTGTCGAGGGTGCAGGCCAGGCCGTCGGCCCACTCGCCGTGGGCCACGCTCACCGGGACCGCGACGGGCAAGTGCGGGCGTACCAGGTCGCGCAGCCGCAGTTCGCGGCGGAGCCGGACGGAGGCGTCGCCGTCCCGGGCGAGACGCAGCACGTGACGGGCGCCGACCCGCCAGGTGAGGTGGTCGCGGTCCGCGGCGACGGGCCGGACGTCCGGGTCCCGGCCCGCCGCCCCGCTGTCGGTGAGCAGGGAGCGGGCCAGGTGCCTGACGGTCTCCGCGGTCGGTGTCGATGCCTGAGTCATGGTCGCGCCGTTGCCGTTCGAGGACGGAGGGGACGGAGGGGACGGGAAGGGACGGGAAGGGCTGCCGCCCCGCGGGGCGGACGGGTGTGCGGGGGCGGGGTCAGTCGACGATCGCGAGCTCCCGTGAGGTGGTGTTGAGGCGGCGGGCGCCGTCCTCGGTGACCGTCACGATGTCCTCGATGCGCACCCCGAAGCGGCCGGGCAGATAGATGCCGGGCTCGACCGAGAAGCACATCCCGGGTACGAGGGTCCGCTCCTCGCCCTCGATCATGTACGGCGGTTCGTGGGTGGTGACGCCGATGCCGTGGCCGGTGCGGTGGATGAAGCGGTCGCCGTACCCGGCCTCGGCGATGACCGCGCGGGCGGCCCGGTCGACGTCCTGGCAGGCGGCGCCCGGCCGGGCCGCCCGGACGCCCGCCTCCTGGGCGGCGCGCACGAGGTCGTGCACCCTGCGCTCCTCGTCGGTGGGCTCGCCTACGTGGACGGTGCGGGAGGTGTCGGAGCCGTAGCCGTGCTTGAGGCCGCCGAAGTCGAGGACGACCATGTCGCCGCGCTCGATGACGCGGTCGCCCGCCTCGTGGTGCGGGTTGGCGCCGTTCGGCCCCGAGCCGACGACCGTGAAGTCGACCTGCGAGTGCCCGAACCGCCGCAGCAGATCGGCCAGGTCGGCGGCGACGTCCGTCTCCCGGCGGCCGGCGAAGGGGACGGTCAGGATCTCCTCGTACGTGGCGTCCGCCGCCGCGCCCGCCGCCGCGAGACGCTCCAGCTCCGCCGCGTCCTTGACCGCGCGCAGCATCGGCAGGACCTCGGTGAGGGCGGCGTACCGGCTGTCCGGCAGGCGCTTCTGGAGGCCGAGCAGATGCATGGCCCAGGCGTTGTCACTGACGCCGAAGCGGCCGTCACGGCCGAGCAGGGACGCGGCCGCCTCGTAGGGATCCTTGCCGTCGGTCCAGTCGCGCAGCGCCAGCGTGGGTGCCGCCGCGGCGGCGTCCGGCGCCTCCAGGGTGGGGACGACCAGCACGGGGTCCTGCTCCGGCCTGAGCACCAGCAGGGTCAGGCGCTCGGTCTCCACGGGCCGGTAACCGGTCAGCCACAGCAGATCGGGGCCCGGCGCGACGAGCAGGCCGTCGAGCCCGGCCTCCGCGGCGGCCCGCGCCGCCCGCTCCATCCGGGCCTCGTAGTCGCCGGCCGTGAAGGGCGCTGGCGTGCCGGTCATCCGTACCTCCGTCGCTTCGGAGTCCCCCAGGGGCCTACGGGCAGCATCCTGCCCCTCCGGCGGGACGCGCGCGAGCCGGTTAGGGGTTGTTCGGCCGCCCCACCCCATGCCGGGGTCCGTCTCGACCATCAGGTCAGCCGTCGGGCCCGCTGCGAATGGGTCAGCCATTGGGCCCGCTTCGAACGGGCCGGGCCGTCCGCCGTGGCTCAGGTGGCGACGCCGGGGATCGCGGACAGCCGTTGGTGGCTGCCGTCGGCGTGCCGGAGCGTGAGGGCGAGGGCGCGACCGGGGCGGGCGGCCGCGACCGCGCGGGCGAGACCGCCGGCCGACCGGACGCGGACGGCGCCGACGGCGAGCAGGGTGTCGCCACGCACCAGCCCCGCGCGGTGGCCGGGGCCGCGAACGTGGACGAAGACGACCAGCGCTCCCCCGCCTCCGGCGGCGTCGACGGCCTCGATGCCGAGCGTCCCCCGGACACCTCCCCGCACGGACGCGGGCGCCGCCCCGCCGGTGGCGGACCCCGACCTCGGTTCCGCGACGCGAGCGCCGGGGCCGGAGGCGGGGACGGAGCCGGAACCGGAGCCGGAGCCGGGGACGGGGACGGAGCCAGCACCCGAGCCGGCGCCGGAGCGCGGGACGGCGCCGGAGCGCGGGACGGGAGCCGGGGCCGCCGGGTGCGGAACCACGGGCGCTCCCGTCTCCGTCCCCGCCGCACCCGCCGCCCCCGCTGCGGACGCCCCTGCCGCCGCTCCCGCCGCTCCCGGCGCGGACGCCCCCGCCGCCGGTGTGTCCGCGCCGGCCCCCGCCGGGGCGTCCGCACCGCCCGCCGCCAACATCCCCGTCCGCTGCCGCAGGTCCAGTCCGGGCACGCCGAGGACCGTCGCGCTCACCGTGCCGAGCCCGACGCCCGACAGGACCAGTCCCGTGCCGACGAGCAGGCCGAGGAGCGTGGTCAGCAGCCGTCTGCCGCGCCGCCGGACGGCGCGCGGACGCCTCGGCGGTCCCCCTTCCGGTCCGTACTCGTCACCCGGATCCCGGCCCGGCATCGGCTTGGGACGCAACGCGGTCTGTTCCATGGCTCGCCTCCGGCTGATGCCCTACCCGGTGCCCACCCGCCCGACGATCCACGAACGAGTGAGACTGACCGGGCCGGCCCGGAACGGGGCCGGTTCAGGGCCGGTCCGGCGAGCGCAGGCGCCGGGGAGCCTGCGCCCGGCGGAATCCGGCCGCGTCAGCCGGAGTGGCCCTCGTGACCGCCGTGTCCCGCGGCGTGGTCGAACTTCAGCGCCTCGGCGGGCGCGACCACGAAGGGCCGCATCATGCCCATGTCCTCGTGCTCCAGCAGATGGCAGTGGTACATGAACCGTCCGTACGCCCCGTCGAAGCGGCCCATGACGCGCAGCGCCTGGCCGCCGGGCACCCGGAAGACGTCCTTGTGGCCGAGCTCGTTCGGCGCCAGCGGGATCTGGACGTCCGGCTTGTACGCGATCGGGGTGCGGGTGCCGCCGATGGCCGGGTCGAACCCCGAGACGTCGTACGGATCGCGGCCGAGGAGCTGGAAGTCGGCCAGGTGGATGTGCATCGGGTGGACGATCGGCGCCAGGTTCAGGAAGCTCCACTGCTCGTAGCTGCCCTCGGCGATGGTGAAGCCGAGCCCGTCGTTGAACGTCCGTGCCGTGCGGCGGTACGTCTTCGTCGTGCCGTCCGCGCCCGTGAGCTGGATGATGCCCTCGGTGGGGATCTGGACGGTGCTCGCGTCCTCGACCAGGATCATCTCCCACATCTCCGGGTGCCCGCCGCCGCCCTTGGTGGCCGGCGGGGTGAGCACGACCAGGCGGTGGCCGTGCTCGACGTCGTGCGTGAGCCGGCGGAAGGAGCCCGAGAGCACCTCGGGCAGCTCGAAGGTGTCGGCCGCGTCCGGGCCGCAGACCTCGCGGATCCGGAACTCGAGGACGTCCGGGAAGGGCACGTCGTTCGCCGGGTCGGGCACCCCCGGTGCCTGACCGGCGCCCTTGTTCACCAGGCGCAGTCGCTTGCCCGCCAGGCCCCGGAAGTCGATCAGCAGGTCGAAGCGCTCCGCCGGGGCGGCGGTGAGCGTGGGCAGCGCCTCGTCGAAGTCGACCGGCACCGGGCGGGGCAACAGCCCGCCGTCGCTGCCGATCTGGTGCAGCACGCCCGGCACCGGATTGCCGTCCTCGTCGATCAGGACGAGGTCGTAGATGCGCGCGTTGGACGCGTTGACCAGACGGAAGCGGTACCACGCCGCGTCGACGTCCGCGTAGGGCCAGATGCGGCCGTTGACCGTCGTGTACGGGCCGGTGAAGGGGATGGAGACCGGCTTGTGCGTCTCCGGGTTCTCCGCCTGCACGATCGTGGTCTTGTGCAGGAGCCGGCCGTTGAGCCGGCCGTCCTCGTCGGTGTCCAGGTTCCGGTCGGCGATGAGGAGCGGGATCTCCCGCTCGCCGGACGGGAGGCGGAGCGCGTCCTCCTCGTCGTCCCGGACCAGGTAGGTGCCGTACAGACCCGCGAACACGTTCCACCGGGTGATGTTCATGGCGTGGTCGTGGTACCACCAGTGCACCGCCTGGTGGTCGTTCGGGTATTCCGAGAGCTGGGCGTCGCCGTAGCCCACCGCGTTGTCGGTCCAGCCGTCGTTGCCCCCGCCGGTCTGGGCGCCGTGCACGTGGGTCACCAGCCAGGCGGGCAGGGCGGCCACGTCCGCGTTCGCCTTGACGTCCTGGCGGCCCGGCACCGTGCTGGGCAGCGGGGCGCCCGGGGTGAGCGGCACCTCCACGGCGGTGACCGGGAACTCACTGCCCCTGGGGATGCGGTTGGTCCAGGCGATGCGCACGCGCTCGCCGCGGCGCACCTCGATGGTCGGGCCCGGAACCGAGCCGTTGTACCCCCACATCAGGGTCGGCGGAAGCTGCGGGTGCAGCCGCACCCACGTCGGGCGCAGCGCGATCTCCGTCTCCCTGAGCACATCGCCCGAGGCGGGCCGCAGCACCGGCGGCACCGTCAACGGCGCCACGTACGGCAGCAGTTCCCCCGGAGCCGCGGACGGAAGTCCGCTCCCCTTCGCCTCCGCGGTCTGCCCGGTCGCCCTCTCGATCAGGTCGGTCAAGGTAGAACACCCCCGTGTTCGTCGGCCTGTCGGCCCCCGTGATGCGGCCCGGTCGAGGCCGCCTTCACCTCGGATGACTCGCCAGAACCCGCCTAAGTTCCCTGAATCTCCCATTCCGGCCGAAAAATCGCCGAAACCGGTGAAGCGACCGGAAACGGCGCCGCCGTGGACGGAACGGCACCGCCTGTGGACGCCGAACGGCTTTGTCTGCGGCGGCTGCGCACCGGCGGGCACCGCCGGGGCCGACCGCGCTCCCGCCGACCGGGTCCGCGAGGTCACCGGGGCCGCTGTGGCGCTTCTCGGGGAGCTGTCCGAGGCGGGCCGGGCCGCCGTCAGGCCGAGGCGGGCACCGGACGGCCCGGCTGCCGGGCCGGGTCCGGCAGCGGACGCTCCGGCCGAATGAAGGGCAGGTCCGGCGCCCGGTCGGGCCGGAAGCCGTGGAAGCGGCGGGCGAGGTCGGCGGCCCCGTAGCGGTGGCAGTCCTGGTGCCACTTCAGGATTCCGGACAGCCAGTGCTCCAGCTCGCGGACGTAGCCCCGCAGGGTGTCGCGGGCCTCCTCACCGAGGTCGAAGTCCTCGAAGAGGAGGGGCAGTTCGTGCGCGGCCACGTGCTGGAACTGCTTCATGCGCTGCGTCATCAGGTCGTTCACGATGTGCAGGGCGGCCGGGTAGTCGCAGCCGAAGAAGTGCTGCACGACGAGAATGCCGTTGTGGATCTCGCCCTCGTACTGGATCTCCTTCTGGTACGAGAAGACGTCGTTCACGAGCATGCCGCAGTCCATGGCCGCGTTCTCCAGGGAGCGGACCGGGCCGCTGCGGTAGACCTCCGGGGGGATCGTGGGGCCGTGGCCGAGCCGGCACAGGCTCGTCGTCAGTTCGGAGCCGAAGGTGTGGCGGCGCATCTCCAGGTAGTCGACCGGGTCCGGGACGCGGTGCTGCGCCTGGTTGGACAGCTCCCACAGCCAGCTGTCCGTCATCACGTCGACCGCGCCGCGCATCGTGCGCTTGGCGTCCGGTGTCATGTCCGCGGTGGTCCGGGTCCACAGGTCGACGAGTCCGCGCTCCATCGCGTTGGCCGGGACGAGGGGCGGCTCGCCGTCGACGGGCATGCAGGCGGACAGCCGCGCGGTGCAGACCTTGGCCGCCGCCAGGTCCTTGCGGTGCCCGAAGACCAGCGGGTAGTAGTCGTCGCCGTAGGTGCCCCAGGCCAGCCACTGGGACGACAGGTCGAGGCCGTCCGCGGTGGCGTCGGGATGGATGCCCGCGGCGCACAGCGGCAGGTCGTAGGCGATGAGTTTGTCCTCGTCCCAGACGCCCTCGGAGAGGATGCCCATGGCGTGCGACCAGCAGGTGAGGCGCCCGCGCGCCCCGTCCAGGTGCGGGCTGAGCGTCACCTCGAAGGGCATGTGAATGTCGGGGATCAGGGACGGGCCGACCTCCTGGTAGGGCACGTGGCTGTAGGAGCGCAGGCGCTCCGCCCCGGCCGCGGAGAGCAGGGCGCCGACGTCCGCGGCGGACCCGCCGAAGCCGGCGGCACCGGGGATCCGCGGCTCCCGCACGGCGCCCTCGTTCATGTACCGGCTGGAGCGCAAGTGCCACTCGTGGCCGCCCGACTGCCAGTCCTGGAGCCCCCGCGTGTACGCGGCCACAGCCGCCACCCGGTCGGGCGTGAGCGCCCGCTCCGCCGCGAGCGCGGGCACCTCGGTGAGCGCCGTGTGCTCGAACTGGTGCAGCCGGGAGGTGAGGATGTCGTTGACGGCGTCGGCGGCCTCCTGCGTCGAGCAGCCGAAGAACGTCTCCAGGACGAGCACGCCGTTGCTGAGCTCGCCCTCGTCCTCGACCTCGCGCTGGTAGGAGAACAGGTCGTTGCGCAGGTGCACGCCGTCGGCGAACGTCTCCATCAGCACCCGCAGCGGCCGGGAGTCCGCGACCTCCGCGGGTACTTCGGCGGTCGCGTACTCGACCAGGCCCGCGGACCACGGGGCGCCGCCCACCTTGCGGCGCATCTCGATGTACTCGACGGGGTTGGCGACCCGCCCCTCGTTGATGTTCGACAGCTCCCACAGCGACTCGTTCAGCAGGTGCTCGGTGGCGATGGAGAACCGTTCCCGCCACGGCCGGGACATCGACGGCACCGTGCGCGCCCAGAGGTCGGCGAGACCGGCCTCCACCGGGTTCTCCGGCTCCGGCACGGGGGTGCCGGGGTCGAGCGGCATGAACAGCGGCAGCCGGTCCAGGTACGCCTTGCCGCCCGCGCGGTCCTGGGTGCGTTTGAAGGTTTCCAGGAAGTGGTCGTCGAAGAAGAACACCCACACGTACCAGTCGGTGATGAGCGACAGGGCGGGGCCGTCGCACTCGGGGTGGGTGTACGCGCACAACAGCCCGTAGTCGTGCGCCTCGAGGTCGGACTGCTCCCAGATGCCGGAACCTTCCAGCATGCCCATCCCGCGCGCCCACTCGGCCGAGTGCGTCCTGGCCTCGTCCAGGTGCGGGTTCAGCCGCGCGGGATACGGCATGTAGAAGTGCGGAAGTCGGAACGGCTGCGTCATGGCCCGGCTCTACCCAGGGCCTGCGGAAGGCATCCTTCCGCCCGCAGATGAACACACCATCGCGTGAATGGCCGGGCACAGGTCCGGCACCGGGCGGGCAGCCCTCCTACGGAAGGGGCTGTTCGGGGGCCGTCCGGTCCTCCTCGGCGGGTGCGTGGCCCCGTACCGCACGGCCCACCCGGGCGCGCAGCGCCACGAACTCCGGCAGGGCTCGGGTGGTGATCTGGTCCCGGTCGGCGGGCAGTTCCAAGGGGAGGTCGAGCACCACGTGCGAGCCGGGGCCCGGGGAGAGCACCACGACCCGGTCGCCCACGTACACGCTCTCGTCCATGTCGTGGGTGACGAAGACGATGGTGGTGTCGTACGGCTCCAGGCGCGCGGTGAGCCGGTCGGCCACCGGCGGCAGGAAGCCCTGGAAGAGCGGGTGGGACTCGGGAAAGCCGGAGCGCCCGGAGAGCGGGCTGATCCACACGGCCGCCCGGAGCCGTTCGGCGAGGGCGAGGACTTCGGGCAGGGCGTGCTCGTCGTCCACGCCGGGGCCGACGACCAGGGCGGGGCGCGCGCACGCGTCGAGACGGGCGGCGAGGGCGGCGAGCGCACGCGGGTCCGCGGTGAACTCGGCGTGCACGGTGCGCGGCGCGACCGGTTCGGCCGGCCGGTCCCAGTCGTCCTCGGGGACGGACACGAACACCGGCCCGCGCGGGTGCGTCATGGCGATCCGGTGCGCCTCGGCGAGCACGGCCGGTACGCCGGCGGCGCGCTCGGGCTGGCGGCTGGACTTCACGTACGGGCGCGGGAAACGGGCCGGTTCGTCGGCGCCGGGGAAAGGGCGTACCGCCGGACGTCAGGGCCCGACCTGGATGAGCGCGTGCGTGCCGCTGGTGCGCCAGCGCTGTCCCTCGGCCGAGACGAGCGCCGCCTCCGTGGCCGTGTCGAGGCCGGTGATCACATCGGACTTGAGGGTGCGCAGGGCGGCGACGGGGCCGGGGAAGTACGCCGTGGGCTCCGTGAAGGGCGTGGTGGGCGACCACATGCGGTCGCCCACCAGGCGACGGTAGTTGAGGTCGCCCTTCATGATCGTCACGGTGGCGTCGGCGAAGTCGCGCCGCAGGTCGTCGGGCATGTCGGCGTACGGCAGCGGGGCGCAGGAGAAGGGGTGGGCGCGGACCGTCAGCCGGCCGTCGCCCGCGGCGGCCCAGAGCCGGTGCCCGGCCTCGGCGGCGGCGCCGGTGGTGCTGCCGTCGCGGGTCAGCCGGCGCAGCGCGTCGATCAGGTCGGCGGTGGTCGCGTCCGACACGTAGTAGGGGTACGGCTTCAGGTGCAGGACGACGCGGTCCGCCCGGCCGTGGCGCAGCAGGTGGTCGGCGAGCAGCAGGTCGGGGATCAGCTCGCGGCCCGCGTTGTCGGCGACCAGGCACACCGTGCCGCCGGTCAGCAGCGCCCGGAGCGCTTCACCGTCGTCGGCGACGAGCCGGCTGTCGGCGCCGCTCTCCTGACCGGCGGAGAGCTGGAAGCCGAGGTCCGCGCGGTTGCCCCAGACCGCGCCGTGCAGCAGGGCCTCCGTTTGTTCCGCGGCCGGTCGCGCCGCCAGTCCGTCGAGCGCCGCCAGCTCCGCACCGGCTTCCGGAGTGTCCAATTCCGCGAGTTTGAACGGGCGGAACGGGTCGATTCCGCGCCAGGGGCCCGGGCCGAAGTACCCGACGGCCTCGAGGAGCTTGCGGTAGAAGTAGCTCTCCGCCCAGAGGAAGGGCAGCTCGAACCAGGAGCGCCCCGTGTGCTGACGGCAGCCCCACGCCTCCCACCGCTCGCGGTCCGCCGCGTCCGCGCCGAGCGGTTCGACGACGCCCTCGGTGGCGCTCTCCAGCAGCGCGTCGAGCGCCCGGCGCTGCTCGGGCCCGTACGGGAAGGCGTCCCGCACCTTCCGGATGAGCGCCGGGTGCCGCTCGGCCAGCACGCTGTGCGGGAACGACTCCGGGTCGGCACTGACGATCACGGGGGCTGCTACGGGCATGAGGGTGCGTTCCTCCGGGTTCGGGCGGGCTTTCGGGGCCGGGCGGACGTCAGGGGTGGGCGGGCCCTCGGGAGCGGGCGGGCCTTCGGGGCACAGTAACGGGCGGGGGCGGTTTGAACGCGGCACGCGGCCGCCTCGTACATCAGGGTGCCCCGCACACCGGGTTGCCCCACGCATCAGGGAGCGCACGGGCCCCGTCGCGACCGACCGAGGAGTTCCGTCGGATGACAGCACACCGCACCGTCGTCGAGGAGTTCCGTCGGATGACAGCACACCGCACCGTCGTCGCGGCCGCCGCCGTCGCGGCGGTCCCGTTCCTGCTGCTGCCGTGGACCGCCGGTCCCGCCGCGGCCCACGGCGCGCCCACGGACCCGGTCAGCCGGGTGGTGGCGTGCTCGCCGGACGGCACGAGCCGGGGCTCGGCCGCCTGCCGGGCGGCCATCACGGCGAACGGCGCCCCCTTCACCGCCTGGGACAACCTGCGGGTCGCGAACGTCGACGGCCGGGACCGCCAGGTCATCCCCGACGGGCGGCTGTGCAGCGGCGGCCTGCCCGCCTACCGGGGCCTCGACCTGGCGCGCTCCGACTGGCCCGCGACCCGTCTCTCCCCCGGCGCCCCGCTGACGCTCGTCTACAGCTCGACGATCCCGCACACGGGGACCTTCAAGCTTTTCCTGACCAAGCCGGGCTACGACCCGAAGAAGGCCCTGACCTGGTCCGACCTGCCCAGCCGTCCGTTCGCCACCGTCACCGACCCGGCCCTGACGGACGGCGCCTACCGGATCCCCGCGCGGCTGCCCGCCGACCGCTCCGGCCGCCACGTCCTCTACACCGTCTGGCAGAACTCCAGCACCTCGGACACGTACTACTCCTGCTCGGACGTCGTCTTCCCGAAGGCCGCGAGCGGCGCGGGCGCCTCCACCGGGCCGGAGGCGACGCCGACCCCGACCCCGACCCCGACTCCGACTCCGACTCCGGCGGCGAAGACGCCCGCGCCCACAGACACGCCCACTCCGACGCGGACGCCCGTCGCGGCGGAGACGTCCGCCCACGACACCGCCGCCGACCGGTCCGAGCCCGTCGCGCACACCGACTCCGGCGGCCCGGCGACGCTCCCGCTGATCGCGGGCGGCGCCGGGGCGCTGGCGCTGACCGCGGGCGTCGCGATCGGTCTGCGCCGGCGGCGCTGAGCACCGTTGCCCGGCCGCGGGAGGCCGGGCAACGGCATACGTGCGCGGGCACGGTGATCCGTAGCCCGGTCGTCCAGCAACTCGGGCTCGGTGGTGGGAGGTTGATGCAGCGCGCAGGCGGATTCCGGCCGTCCCTCCTGTTTCGGACACAGCCCCTTCGACGCCCCGGTACGGCGGCGTAGCGTGCCCAGCGGGTACCGCTTCCAACTGCCACGGAGGCTCCGATGGGAACTGCACCGCCGGAAGACCCGAGGGGACACGCGCACCCTCTGACGATCGACCCGACCGGCCGCGACATCCACGGCGAAGCCGCCCGCATCCGCGCGCGCGGAGCCGCGACCCGCGTCGAACTCCCCGGTCAGGTGACGGCCTGGGCGGTCAGCAGTCCGAAACTGCTGCGCCGGCTGCTCACCGACGCCCGGGTGTCCAAAGACCCGCGCCTGCACTGGCCCGCCTTCGCCGAAGGCCGGATAACGCCCGACTGGCCGCTGTTCACCTGGGTCGCGGTGCAGAACATGTTCACCGCGTACGGCGGCGACCACAAACGCTTACGGGTCCTCGTCTCCAAGGCGTTCACCGCCCGGCGCACCGCGGCGCTCCAGCCCCGGATCGAGGAGATCACCAAGGGACTGCTCGACCGGCTCGCCGAGGCGGGCCGCCGCAGCGCGGTGGTCGACCTGCGGGAGCTGTACTGCTACCCGCTGCCGATCCAGGTGATCAGCGAACTCTTCGGCCTGCCCGAGGAGCGCGGCGCCGTGCTCAAGGCCCACGTGGACGACCTCTTCCACACCTCCGCCGACCCCGGCGAGATGACGGCCAGCTACACCCGGATGTACGCGCTCATGGCCGAACTCGTCGCCACGAAGCGGGAGTCGCCCGGCGACGACCTCACCACCGCGCTCATCGCGGCCCGCGACGACGAGGGCCGCGCCCCGCTGAGCGAGCAGGAACTGCTCGACACCCTGACGCTGTTCATCGCCGCCGGGCACGAGACCACGGTCAACCTCCTCGACAACGCTGTCCACGCGCTCCTCACCCATCCGGACCAGCTCGCCCTCGTCCGGTCCGGCGACGTCGCGTGGCAGGACGTGATCGAGGAGACCCTGCGGGTCCGGGCCCCGGTCGCCAGCCTGCCGCTGCGCTACGCCGTCGCGGACATCGACCTCGGCGCGCTCGGCGACCCCGCCGGTACGGTGATCGCCGCGGGCGAGCCCGTCCTCGCCGCGTACGCCGCCGCCGGACGCAGTCCCGAGCAGTACGGCGCGGACGCGGACCGCTTCGACGTCACCCGGGCCGACAAGGAGCACCTCGCCTTCGGGCACGGCGTGCACTTCTGTCTCGGCGCGCCGCTGGGCCGGCTCGAGGCCCGGATCGCCCTCCCGGCCCTCTTCGAACGGTTTCCCGACCTCCAACTCGCCGTTCCCGACGACGAGTTGGTCCCCGTGGACTCCTTCATCTCCAACGGCCACCGCGCGCTCCCGGTCCGGCTGGACCCGGCGGCCGGCTGAGCGCGGCCTTCACAGGCGGGCGCGGAGGCCGTCGAGGACCTCCTGGAGGATCCTCGGGTCCGCGGCCTCGGCGGGCGGTACGGGCGGGCGGACGACCAGGGCGCCGCTGTCGACAAGGTCGGCGACCAGCACCTTGGTGACGCTGACCGGCAGCCCGAGCCGCCCGGCGGCCTCGGCGACCGACAGGGCGCCGGGCCCGCACAGCGCGAGCAGCCGCCGCTTCTCCGGCCCGAGCACGGTGACGGGGCTCCGACCGGCGGCCTGCCCCGCGTCGCCCGGCTCCCCCTGGTCACCGGAAGCAACCCGGTCGCCGGGCGCCTCCTCGTCGGCGGCCAGCACCAGCGTGTCCGCCTCCAGGGTGTTCCGGCTCGGGTACGCCCGCCCCTCCGTGACCACGTACGTCCGTACCAGGCGCGGCGCGGCGCGCTCCCGGGGCGTCACGGCGCACCGCCGTCCCCGTCGCGCCCCGGCTCACCCGCGCCCCGGTCCGGAGGCGACGCCCCACCCTCACCATCCCCGTCGCCCCCCGGCTCACCCGCGCCCCGACCCAAAGGCGACGCCCCGCACGCTCCGTCCCCGTCGCCCTCTCCGTCCCCGTTGCTTTCGACGCCCTCCGCTCCCGGCGCCGTGCCAGGTCCCCCGCCCTCCGCGCGCCCCCGCCGGAAGCCCTCCGCGAAGGCGCTGACCCGCCGCGCGTTCTCCTCGGCGGCCCGCAGGATGGCCTCGTCGGACTCGGCTCCGGCGGCCGGACCAGTGGCCGTACCAGACGTCCTCCCCTCGGCCGGTGACCGCTGCGGCCCCCGGGCCCCGCGCCGCCGCCGACGCCGCGGCAGCCCGCCCGCCGTGACCGCCGGCTCCTCGGCAGCGTCGGCCGCCCCGTGCCCCGTATCCCCCGCATGCTTCGCGTCTCCCGCATCCCCCGCCCCGAGCAGTTCCGCCGGTACGGAGACCACCGCCCGTACGCCCCCGTGCGGCGACCGCGCGTCCACCGTGACGGCGAAGCCGTACCGGGCGGCGAGTGTCCCGGCGACGGCGAGACCGAGGCGCGGGGGGTCGCCGAGGCGGGCGAGGGGGACCGGGACGGGGCCGGTGAGCACGTCGGCGGCGTACTCGGCGTCCTCCGCGCGCAGACCGGTGCCCGCGTCGTCGATCAGTACGCGGGCGCCGTCGGGGCCCGTCTCGAGGACGGCCTCGACGGTCGTGTCCGGCGGGGAGTGGCGGGCGGCGTTGTCGAGCAGTTCGGCGAGGGCGAGGACCACGGGTGCGACGGCCCGCCCGGCGACGGTGCGGCCGGCCGGTCCGGTGACGCGGATCCGCCGGTAGTCGCGGACGCGGGAGACGGCGCCGCGTACGACGTCCAGGAGCGGGGTGTCCGGGTGCTCCCGGCGCGGCGGGGCGCCGCACAGCACGGCGAGGGCCTGGGCGCGGTGGCCGAGCTGGGCGTTGAGGTGGTCGATGCCGAGGAGGTCGCGCAGGACGCCGGGGTCGTCGTGCCGGTCCTGGGCCTCGGCGATGGCGCTCTGCTGGGCGAGGGCGAGGGCCTCGACCGGGCCCACGGCTTCCCTGAGGGCGGCCCGTGCGGAGCGCTCGGCGGCGGTGCGGGCCTGCTCCACGGCGTCGACGAACCGTTCCAGCACGTGGTCGAGGCAGTCGGCGACGGCGGTCCCGGCCAGCCGCGCGTCGAGCGGTCCGGTGTCCAGGAAGGCGGCGGCCCGGCCGGGCCCCGGCGGCCACGGTTCGTCGGCCGGCCGCGGCAGCCGTACCGCCACCAGGTGCCGTACCTCGTTCTCCCAGGCCCGCAGCCGGTCCGCGAGCCGGGCGTTGCGTTCGCGCTGGCGGACGTGGGCCCGGTGCCGGAGCAGCAGGAGCACGGCCAGCACCGGCACTGCGACCGCCAGGACCCAGCTCGCCGCCTCCGGTGTCCGTCCGGGCATGGATCCCCCTCCGCGCCGACGTGCCGTGTCCGGGCCTCTCCTGGTGACACGATCTCAACTACGTACGCGTTCACCGGCTTGCTCACCGGCCGGCGGGGTGCGCGCCGCGAGGGGTGTCTTACGGCCACGGCCGGTCACTTGCGCGCGGGCCGTGCGGTCACCGTGAAGCGTGCGCCGTCGGGGTCGCTCAGGATGATCTCGCCGCGCTCCGGGTCGTGCCGGACGACGCCGCCTCCGTGGGCGACGGCGGCCTCGGCGCGGCCCGCCACGTCCGGGACGGCGAAGACGACCTGCCAGTGCGGTCTGAGAGTGGGGTCGGGCGCCTCGCCCAGGGCGCCGGAGAAGATCCGGGCGACCACGTCGCCCTGGTTGCTCAGGACGACCTCGTCGCCGTCGTAGACGACCTCGCAGGAGCCCGGTCCGCCGGAGGCCCACCGCAGGACCTCGCCGTAGAAGATGGCGGCGTCGAAGGCGTCGCGGGTGTGCAGCCGTACGAAGGCGGGGGCCGACTCGCGCCAGTGCTCCCAGCCGGCCACGAGCGCGCCCTCCCAGACGCCGAAGACGGCTCCGTCCCGGTCGGCCAGCAGCGCCGCCCGGCCGGACGGGAAGGCGATGGGGCCGACGGCGGGGGTGCCGCCGCGTTCCTTGCCGCGCGAGACCGCCTCGTCGGCGTCGGCGACGGCGAAGTACGGGGTCCAGGCGACGGCCGTCTGCCAGGCGCCGGCGACCTCCGCGGCGCCCGCGACGGGGACGCCGTCCGCGCAGGCGAGGCGGAACCGGTCACCGTGACCGGCGCGGCTCCACTCCCAGCCGAGCACGGCCGCGTAGAAGTGCTGCGCGGCCGCCAGGTCGCGTGCGCTGAGGCTGACCCAGCAGGGCGCGCCGGCCACCGCGTGGCTGGAGCGGACCGCTCCGTGAAGCGTTCTGTCGCTGTTCATCGCCGTACCGTCCCGCGTCCGAGCCGCACTGCTTCACAATCCAGCATCCCCCGACCCGGGCCGGGGCGCACCGCGGGGGCCGGGGCGGCCCGGTCGGGCCGCGCTCAGTGCGGGTACGTGACGTTCTCGGTGCGCCGGCCGGGGGCCGCGCCGGGCAGGCCGCCGGTGCCGAGCCGTTCGAAGCGTTCCTGCACGTTCGCGGCGAACTGCTGCTGTTCGGTCCCCGGGTAGGACTGCCCGGTGATGTTCATGGCCACGGTCAGGACGCCGCTGATCGGCGAGCCGGGCGAGGTGCGCACGGGCGTGCACAGGAAGCTGAAGTCCTGGGGCGCGTGGAAGTCGTACGTGGTGAGCGTCGCGCGGGCCAGGGTGGTGGCCTGGCCGCTGTGGTAGGCGTCGTCCATCGCGTTGAAGACGCCGATCGCGTCGAGGCCCGGCAGGGCCATGCGGCCGGGGCTGAACTGCGCGGCCATGCCGAAGGCGGCGCCCTGCTTGCCGTTGGCGTAGCGCAGCAGGTGGTTGGCGCCCTCGGTGAGCATGATGGGGAAGGGCGCGCCGTCGAACACGGCGAACAGCTCCTGCTGCTGGGCGAGGAGGCTGTCGCGCAGCTTGAAGTCGGCCAGCAGGGTCTCGGTCAACTCCCGCATTCCCTCGCGGAGTTTGCGGTCCCAGGAGCGCGGCACCATGTCGGCGACGCACACGGTGCCGAGGATCATGCCCGTGTTGTCGCGCAGCGGGGTGCCGAGGTAGGAGCGCACGCCCATGTCGTTGACGAGCGGGTTGCCCTTGAAGCGCGGGTAGTCGAAGACGTCGTCCAGGGCGAGCTGGGAGCCCTGGGCGACCACGTGCGGGCAGAAACCGTAGTCGGCGGGGGCCTCGCGGGCCACGCTGCTGAGGTCGAACACGATGCCGCCGCCGGTGGCGTCGGCCCGGTCGTCGGGAGAGGTGGGCGGGACGTACATGCCCCGGAACATCTGCTGCTCGTCGTTGATGAAGTTGACCATGGCCAACGGAGATTGTGTGAAGCTCGCCGCAAGCCGTGCGACACGGTCGAAGGTCTCCTCCGCGTCGGAACTGTTGAGGCCGAGAACCTGCAGTCGCAGCCTGCGCTGTTCGCCCGCGAGCCGGGCCTGATCAGTTGTCAGGGGATCCATGGGATCAGATGAAATCAGAATCCGGGCTTCCGTGGATCGTCTCGCACGGTAATTTCATCATCACCCGTCACACTGGACACACGGTGATGTCCCGTCGTTCCGGCCCGGGACGTCCCCTTCGGTCCCCCTGCACCGCTCGTCCCGTCTGTCCCCAACCTCGAATTCTGTCCAAGTAATTATGGGTTTCAACCTTGGGCGATCACTTCCCGCCAAACCTGTCTTCAGGAATGAGCAGAAACCTTTTCGCGTACGACAATCGTGCGGTGGGCTGGTTTTCGACGATGACGCGTGCGATCCGACGCACCATCAGCCGCCCTCCATGCGCGAGAACCGGTGCAGTGGGCTGCGAGAGAGGGCACAGCGGCGTGGGTCAGGTGGACTTCGAGCTGCGGGCGTCCCGCCCCGCGCACGAACGGCAGGCTGTTGCCGGCCAACACGTCAGCGGCCATTTCCCGCCAAGATCAACAACCGCGTGGTCCGCACCGCCCGCACCGTCCGCACCGCCCGCGGCGGCTTCCTGCCGCTTCCCCAGCGACCGCCCGCCGACCCGGGCCGGCACGGCACCCCGTGCCGCCCGTCCGGGTGCCGGGCCCGCCACGACGGCCGGGGCGTTACCGCTGTCGTAACCGTTCCCCGTCCGACCGGGACCGCGGGCCCCGCGGCGACCCGGGGGCACGGCACGAAGGGCCCCCACGCCCAGTGCCGTCCCCCGCGAGCGCCGCCGCCCCCGCCCGGTTCCGGGCCACCGCGCAAAGCCACCCCCCGCACACGCACGGTCATCACGGTCATCGGGAAGCACCAGAAGGGAAAGCTCATGAATGGGTCGGACGACGGACGGTCCGTGGCAGTGATCGGCATGGCCTGCCGACTGCCGGGCGCGCCGGGCACCGACGAGCTGTGGGAGCTGCTGTGCGGCGGCATCGACGCCACGAGCGAGACCCCGCCCGAGCGGTACGACGTCGACACCCTGTACTCGCCGCGGCGGCGGCCCGGCCGCATAGGCAGCCGCCGGGCCGGATACGTGGACGAGGTCGCCGACTTCGACGCCGAGTTCTTCGGGATGTCCGCCACCGAGGCGGTCGAACTCGACCCGCAGCAGCGGCTGTTGCTGATGACCGCCTACGAGGCGCTGGAGGACGCCGGGCAGCGGCCCGACCTGCTGGCCGGCAGCCGCACCGGCGTCTTCGTCGGCAACGCCCGCTCCGACTACCTGGAGTCGGCCTTCCGCCAGGGCCTCGACGCCGTGACGGCCGCGCAGTTCCACAACTTCCGCTCTCTCATACCGGCGCGCCTGTCCTACGAGTTCGACTTCCGCGGCCCCAGCGAGGTGATCGACACCGCCTGCTCCTCGTCGCTGGTCGCCGTCCACCGGGCGGTGCAGAGCCTGCGGGCCGGGGAGATCCCGCTGGCGCTGGCCGCCGGGGTGAACATCAAACTGCGCCCGGACGAAGGCGTTCTGATGACCCAGGCCGGCACGCTCGCCGCGGACGGCCGCAGCAAGTTCGCCGACGCGGACGCCGACGGGCACGCCCCGAGCGACGCGGTCGCCGTGGTCGTCCTCAAGCCGCTGGGCCTCGCGCTGGCCGACGGCGACCGCATCCGGGCCGTCGTCCGGGGCAGCGCGGTCGGCAACGACGGCCGTACCAGCGACTCGGTGCTCAACCCCTCCCTGGCCGGGCAGGTCGAGGTGCTGCGCTGGGCGTACGCGGACGCCGGGGTGGAGCCCGGCGACGTCGACTACGTCGAGGCGCACGGCGCGGGCTCCCCCGCCCTGGACGCGCTCGAACTGCGGGCCCTGGGCGAGGTGCTCGGCCGGGGCCGCCCCGCTGAACGGCCGCTGCTCGTCGGCTCGGTGAAGACGAACATCGGGCACGCCGAGGCGGCCGGCAGCCTCGCCGGGCTGATCAAGGCCGTGCTCTGCCTGGAGCACGGCCAGGTGCCGCCCAGCCTCCATCTCGCCACCCCGCGGCCCGACGTGGACTGGGCCGGGCTGCCGCTGGCGGTGCCCGGTCAGGTGCACGACCTGCCGGACCTCGACCGCCCCGCCCTCGCGGGCGTCTCAGGGCAGGGCTCCTCGGCCCTGAACGCGCACGTCGTCCTCGGCCAGGCGAGCCGCCCCGCCGCCCCGCCCGAACCGGTGGCGGACGGCGCCCCGTACGTGCTGGCGCTGTCCGCCCGCTCCCCCGCCGCCCTGGCCGAGCTGGTCCGGGCGTACGCCGCCTACCTCGCCCCCGACGGGCCGGGCGCAGAACACCCGGTGCGGGACATCTGCTGGAGCGCGGCCCTGCGCCGGCAGCACCACGAGCACCGCGCGGCCGTCGTCGGCTCCTCGCACGAGGAGCTGGCGGCGGCCCTGGCCGGGGCGGCGGGCCCGGCGCGGCCCAAGCGGCAGTGGCGCGAGCGCGGCGCGCTGCTCGCCGCGGTCGCCGACCTCTACCGGGCGGGCGCGGCGGTGGACTGGGGCCAGGTGTTCGGACTGCCGGGCCGGTACGTGCCGCTGCCCCGCTACCCCTGGCAGACCAGACGGTTCTGGCCGGGCGAGGAGTCCGGCACGGACGGCGGCGCGGACGGCGGCGACCTGGCGTCCCGGGTGCTGCGCGAGCACGCGCGCACCCGCTTCGACGACGGGTCCGCGCTCACCGACATCGGCATCGACTCGCTGGCGAAACTGCGGATCGTGGTGGAGCTGAACAAAATCTCCGGCGGTGACATCGACCCCGAGGAGTTCGGCCGGCTGCGCACCGTGGGCGAGCTGCGCCGGTGGACCCGCGCACTGGAGGCTCCCGCACGATGAGCGACCCGCAGACGGTGTACGGCTGGTTCGCCCGCTCGGCCGACTCGTTCACCGGCCATCCGGCTCTGGAGGTGGACGGCTCGCGGCTCACCTACGGCGAGCTGCGCGCGCTGGCCGAGCGGCTCGCCGCCCGCCTGGTCCGGGCCCACGGCGGCACCCCGCCCGCCCGGGTCGGCCTGCTGACCGGCCGCTCGGTGACCGCGTACGCCGGTTATCTGGCCGTGCTCAGGGCGGGCGCGGCGGTCGTCCCGCTCAACCCCGAGCACCCCCCGGCCCGTACGGCGACGATCGCGCGGGCCGCCGGGCTCGATCTGCTGCTGACCGACACGCCGGGCGCGGGGGACGGCCTCGGGGTGCCGGAACTAGCCGTCGGGGACCCGGAGTTGGCGGTCGTGGCGGGCGATCCCGCTCCCGCCGTGCCGTTCCCCCGGGCGGCCGCGGACGGCATCGCCTACATCATCTTCACCTCCGGCTCCACCGGCACCCCCAAGGGCGTGCCGATCCTGCACCGCAACCTCGGCGCCTACCTCGAACACATGGCGTCCCGGTACGGCATCGGCCCGGACAGCCGGCTGTCGGCGGCCTTCGACCTGACCTTCGACGGCTCGGTGCACGACCTGTTCGTCACCTGGGCGGCGGGCGGCACCCTGGTGGTGCCCCGGCGCGGACAACTGCTGTCGCCGGTGAAGACGGTCAACGACCTGCGGCTCACCCACTGGTTCTCCGTGCCCTCGCTGATCTCGTTCGCCTCGCGTCTGGGCACCCTGACGCCGGGCAGCATGCCGACCCTGCGGTGGAGCGTCTTCGGCGGCGAACCGCTCACCCTGGCGGCAGCCCGCGAATGGCAGGCCGCCGCGCCGGACAGCGCCCTCGAAGTCCTCTACGGGCCGACGGAACTCACCATCTCCTGCACCGCCTACCGGCTGCCCCGCGACCCGGCCGACTGGCCCGACACCCCCAACGGCACCGTCCCCATCGGCACCGGCCACCCCGCGCTCGATCTGCTGCTGCTCGACGAGGAGGGCAACCCGGCCGACAGCGGCGAGCTGTGCGTCCGGGGCCCGCAGCGCTTCCCCGGCTACCTCGACGCGGCGAACAACCGGGGGCGCTTCCTGCCGCCCGAGCCGCACCACCCGGACGACGGCGCGCCCCCGGGCGACCTGCACTGGTACCGCACCGGCGACCGGGTCGCCGTCCGCGACGGCGGCCTGGTCCACCTCGGACGCACCGACCAGCAGGTGAAGATCCGCGGACACCGCATCGAGCTCGGGGAGATCGAGGCGATGCTGCGGGAGCGGCCCGGCGTCCGCGACGCGATCGTGCTCGCCCGGTTGGCCGCCGACGGCGAACCGGAGCTGGAAGCGGCGGTCAGCGGCACCGGCTGCGACGCGGACGCCCTGTACGCCGCACTCGGCGACCGGCTCCCCCCGTACATGCTGCCGCGCCGGATCGCGGTCCTCGAGCGGCTGCCGCTCAACGCCAACGGCAAGATCGACCGGCGGGCGCTGCTCGCCGAACTCGGCCGCTGAACGGCCCGCTCCTCACCCACCCCATCCCCGACCCCGTTGTGAGGCACCCATTGTTCGACGCCATCGTGGTAGGAGCGCGCTGCGCGGGAGCGCCCACCGCCATGCTGCTCGCCCGCGCGGGACACCGGGTACTGCTGCTGGACCGCGGGACCTTCCCCTCCGACACGCTGTCCACCCACCTGATCCACCAGCCCGGCGTGGCCGCGCTCGCCCGCTGGGGCCTGCTCGACGCCGTACGGGCCACCGGCTGTCCGCCGCTGGACCGGGTGGTCTACCAGGTGGCGGACGTCCGCCTGGAGGGCAGCGCCCGGGGCGTGGACGGCCAGCGCGCGGCGTACGCGCCGCGGCGCCACGTCCTCGACACCCTGCTGGTCGAGGCGGCGGCGGCCGAGCCGAACGTCGAGTTCCGCGACCACGCCCTCGTCACCGGACTGCTGCGGGACGGCACGGGCCGGGTCGTCGGCGTCGAGGGCAGGCACGGGGAGCACGCCTTCACCGCGCACGCCCGGCTGGTGATCGGCGCGGACGGCATGCGCTCCACGGTCGCCCGGCTCGCCGGGGCCCCGTACACCCGCGAGGACCCGCGTCTGACCTGCGCCTACTACACGTACTGGCAGGACGTGCCGGCCACGATGGAGCTGTACGAGAAGGCGGCCGGCTGGGTCGCCGCCGTGGCCACCAACGACGACGCGACGCTGGTCCTCGCCTACTTCCCGCAGGCCCGCTTCGAAGGGGTCCGCGTCGACGCGCGGCACGCCTACCTGGAGCAGATACGGACCACCGCGCCGGGCCTGTACGAGCGGCTCGAGGGCGACCGGCGCAGCGAACGGCTGCGCGGCACGGGCGACCAGCAGAACTTCTTCCGGCGGGCGACGGGACCGGGCTGGGCGCTGGTCGGCGACGCCGGGCACCACAAGGACTCGATCACCGCCCGCGGGATCAGCGACGCCTTCCTCCAGGTGGAGACGCTCGTGCGGCGGGTGACAGGACGCCTCGGGGGCGACCCGCGCCGGCTCGACGAGGCCCTGGACGGTTACGCGCGGGAGCGGGACCAGGCCCTGCTGCCCGGGTACGAGGCCACGCTCGGTGTCGCCCGGCTCACCCCGCACGAACAGCGTCTGTCACTGCTGCGGGCCGTGCGGACCGATCCCGAACTGACGTCGATCTATTTCGACATGGTCGCCGGGATAGGTTCTGCGGGCGCCTTGTACACCCCTAAACTGCTGGCCCTCCTTTAGGGCCTTTCCATGGCCTTTTCCCCGGGTTTCCGTGGGCCTGTCACCAGGCTTTTCACAGGGGTTTCTTTGAACCTTCTTCAACTGCCCGGGAGTCGGCGGCAGTTGCCACTGGCGGATGCTGACGGTGCGGCATGATCCTGATACGGTGCAACCCATCGCCGACTTTTGATCACGGTGAGTCAAGGCGCCGCGCCGGGGGAAAGTCAGGCATCCCGCACCGTCCGTTACCGACTCCAGCGTTTCGCTGCCGTACGAGGAATCAGATGCCAGGCACACGCGACCGGCGGACCCGCCATCGGTCCGCCCCGCGCAGATCTCTCCGGTTCTCGTTCGTGCTGCCGTACGTCGTCCCGGCGGTGTTCCTCACCGGCCTGTGGGGCTACACGGCGGCCGAACTCGTCGACGAGCAGCTCCAGTTGCACGCCGACGCGGACCGGGCCGAGTCCGTGGCCCGACCGGCCCAGTCGGTCCTGTCCCGGCTCCAGGACGAACGCCGTCTGACCGCCGTCTGGCAGGCGACCCACTCGGGCTCGGCCCGCACGGCCCTCGACGAGGCCCGCGAGAAGACGGACGCCGCGGTCGAGACGTTCCGCGGCGGCTCCGCCGCGGCGACGGACGCCTCCGCCTCGCGGGCCGGGAAGCTGGACGAGGCGCTGGACGCCCTGGCCGCGCGGCGCGAGGCGATCGACGGCCACAAGCTGAACACCGGGGACGCCTTCCAGTACTTCACCAACACCATCACCGACAGCACCGACCTGCTCGCCGCCGCGCTGCGCAGCGACGACGGCGAGCTGTCCCACTCCGGCGCCGCCGCCACCTCCGTGGTGCGGTTCACGGAGATGCTCTCCCGCCAGGACGCGCTGCTCTCCGGCGCGCTGCGCTCCGGAGAGCTGTCCCCGGCCGCCCGCGTGCAGTTCGCCCAGTACCTGGCGATCCAGCGGCAGATCCGCGCCGACCTGGACACCGGGGACCTGGCCGCCGCCGAGGCCACCGCCTACGCGCAGCTCACCGGCAGCGCGCAGTGGACGTCGACGGCCTCGATCGCGGAAGCGGTCGTGGCGGCGAAGGGCAGCTCCGTGCCGCGACAGGCGTCGGCCTGGCCCGAGGCCGCGGACAGCGTTGTCAGCGACGCGCGGGAACTGGGCGCGAACGCCCTGGACAGCCAGGCCGCGGCGGCCGACGACCGGGCCGGCGGCCTGCTGCTCGGGCTGCTCCTCGGCACCGCCGCCACCATCGCCGCGCTGGCCGCCGGCGCGGTACTGGCCCGGCGCGGCCGGGCCTCGACGCTGGCCCGCCTCACCGGACTCCAGCGCCGGACCGAGGACCTGGCGAGCACCTGGCTGCCGCAGCTCCTGGAGCGAATAGGCCGCGGCGAGCACATCGACCCCGACACGCTCGCCCCGCAGCCGCAGCACACCACCGACGAACTGGCCAAGCTGGGCACGGCGATCGACCACCTGGCCCGCACCGCCGCCGACACCGCCGTACAGCAGTCCCTCGGCCGCGAGGGCACCGAGAAGGTCTTCGCCCAGCTCATCCGCCGTACGCAGATCCTGGTCCACCGCCTCATCTCGCTCCTGGACGACCTGGAGCGCAAGCACGAGGACTCGGACCTGCTCAAGGACATCTTCAAGGTCGACCACCTCGCCACCCGGGTGCGCCGGCACGCGGAGAACCTGGTGATCCTGAGCGGCTCCCCGCCCAGCCGCCGGATGACCGCGCCGGTCTCCGTCACCGACGTGATGCGCAGCGCGGTCGCCGAGACCGAGCAGTACACCCGGGTCAAGGTGAAGAACCTGCCCACCGACCGGCCGCTGGCCGTCGGCGGCCGGGCCGTCGCGGACGTCACCCACCTGCTCGCCGAGCTCATCGAGAACGGCACCAGCTTCTCCCCGCCGGACACCCAGGTCTTCGTCAGCGCGACCAAGGTGGCCAAGGGGCTCGCGATCCACGTCGAGGACCACGGCCTCGGCATGCCCGACGAGCTGCGGGCGCACGCCAACCACCTGCTCGCCCACCCGCCCAAGCTGGACATGACGGCGCTCGGCGAGGACCCGCGGCTCGGCCACTTCGTGGTGGGGCGGCTCGCGGAGCGCCACAAGATCAAGGTGGAGCTGCGCGAGTCCGTCTACGGCGGCACCCTCGTCGTCGTCCTGGTGCCCTCGGCGCTGCTGGAGGAGCACGACTCGCCGGTCCTGGAACAGCTCAAGTCGGCCGCGGCGGCGGGCGGCGCCCGCACCGCGGTCACCGGTCCGGGGCCCGCCGAGGCCGCCGAGCACGCCGGGGACGGCGTCCTGGTCGGCGCCGGTGCCACGGCCGGCGCGGGCGCGGGGCTCAGCACGATGCGGGCAGCCGCCGCCGAGACCATCCGGCACTCGCGCCCGGTGGATCACAGCGGGTTCCCCGAGTACGGCGGCGCGGGACTGCTGCCCGCCCCTTCCGGTCATCCCGCCCCTACCGGTCATCCCGCCCCGTCCGGTCATCCCGCGCCGGGCCCCGCCGCCGCGCAGTGGACGCCCGCGCAGGAACGTCCCGGCTCCCACGGACAGCCCGGTGCGCACGCCGGTCACGGGGGCCCGCACACCGGACAGCCCGCGGCCGGGCGGGACGGCTCGGCGGCGCCGCGGCCGGACGTCCGTGCCGCGCACCCCGGCACCGCGCACCCCGGCACCGGACGCCCCGGCCCCGCGGCCGGGCAGGCACCGCCCGGGGCCGGCACCCCCGCGACCGTCCCCGCCGCGGGCACCGGCGCGCAGCCGCCGGGCCCGCTCACCACTCCCAGCGTCCTGCCGCAGCGGACCAGGGGAGCGAGCCTCGCGCAGCAACTGCGCAAGGAGGCCGCCGAGGCGGGGTCCCCGCGGGACGACCGGGGCGAGGGCGGCATCTCGCCCGACCGGTCGGCCCGCGCCATGACCGCCATTCAGCAGGGGCTCAAGCGCGCACGGATCTCCGACGCCGACGAGTCGGACGGTACGGACGGACGGCAGGCCCCGTCGCACGGTCCCGGCGACTACTAACTGTGAGGAACATTCAGCAATGACTGAGCAGGTACATCCCGGTCCCCAGCTGGACTGGCTCCTGGACGGGCTCGTGGACCAGATACCCGAGATCCGCTGTGCCATCGTGCTCTCCGGGGACGGCCTCCTCATCGGCAAGTCGAAGGACCTGCGCCGGGACGACGCCGAGCACCTGTCCGCCGTCGGTTCGGGCATGCACAGCCTCGCCAGAGGCGTGGCCCGGCACTTCCGCGGCGGCGAGGTCCAGCAGACGGTCATCCAGATGGAACGGGCGTTCCTCTTCGTCACCGCGGCGGGCCGGGGGGCCCGGCTGGCCGCGATCGCCTCGGAGGAGGTGGACGTCGGGATGATGGCGTTCGAGATGGGCACGCTCGTCAAGCAGGTCGGCAAGTACCTCAGCGCCGCGCCTCGCGTGACGGATCCGTCCGGCAGCCGCATCCAGGATGCCTGAGCCGGAGTGGCTCGACGGTGGGCGGGCCGGACGCCATGTCCGGCCGTACGCCATCACCGGCGGACGTACCCGCCACAGTCAGCACGACTTCACGCTGATCACGCTGGTCGTCGCGCTCTCCCCCGACGGGGCGCGCCGCGACCGGCTGGAGCCCGAGGAGCTCCAGATCCTGACGCTGTGCCGGGACCGGGCCGTGGCCGTGGCGGAGATCGCGGCCACGCTGGACTTACCGGTCAGTGTGGTCAAGATCCTCTGCGGGGATCTGCTCAACGCCTCGCTGGTCCTGGTCCAGGCACCGCCCGGACAGGAGGAGCAGCCGAGCGTGGAACTCATCGAAAGGGTGATGGATGCCGTCCGTCAGCTCTGAAACGCTCCTGCCGACCGCGCTGAAGATCCTGATCGCGGGCGGGTTCGGCGTGGGCAAGACGACCATGGTGGGCTCGGTCAGCGAGGTGCCGCCGCTGGAGACCGAGGAACGCATCACCGAGGCGAGCCTGGGCGTCGACGACCTGGCGGGTGTGGAGGCGAAGCTCGCGACCACGGTGGCGATGGACTTCGGCCGCATCACGGTCGCCCCCGAACTGGTCCTCTATCTCTTCGGTACGCCGGGCCAGGACCGCTTCTGGTTCATGTGGGACGACCTGTCGTCCGGCGCGCTGGGCGCGGTGGTCCTCGCGGACACCCGCCGCCTGGACGCCTCCTTCGCCTCCGTGGACTTCTTCGAGGCCCGCGACATCCCCTTCGCGGTGGGCGTCAACTGCTTCGACGGCCGCCGCGACTGCACGGCCGAACAGGTCCGCCAGGCCCTCGACCTCGACCCGGCCATCCCGGTCGTCCTCTGCGACGTCCGCGACCGCGCCTCGAGCAAGGAGGTCCTGCTGGCCGTCCTGGAGGCGGCCCGTGCGCAGGCGGAGGCCCGGCTGACGACGGCGGGCGGGGTTTAGGGCGCGCCGATCGGATCACGCGCCAGGTCCGCGGTCCGCGCGCACCGGCCGGCCGGCCTTTGTCGAAGGGACACCACGATGGCCCCTCCTACAGTCTCCGGCGACGTCCGTCACGACGGGGAGGACGCGGGCCGCCCGCTGATCACTCCGGCGCTGGAGAACGTACTGACGGCCGTCGCGCGCCGGATCTGCTCGGTCGCCGGTCCCGGCACCTCCGCGGCGATCGAGCTCGCCCCGCGCGGGCAGTGGCTGGCGACGGTCGGCAGCGACTCGCTGGCGTACACCGTGACGGGGCTTCAGTACCGCTGCAACGACGGTCCGGCCCTGGCGCCGGAGGCCGTCCGGCTGCGTCATGTGAGCGACCTGGGGGCGGATGCGACTTGGCCGGTCTTCGCGGCGGGCGCGCGGCGGCTGGGGGTGCGCGGGCTGCTGGCGGTGCCGCTGGCCGAGCCGGACGAGACGGTGATGGGCCTGCTCGTCGTGTACTCCCGGGCGGCCGAGCCGCTCGCCCCCGAGGCCCGTACCCGGGTACGGGTGTTGGCGCGCGGGCTGTCGGCGACCGTGACGGCGCTGCTCGCGGAGTCCGTACCGCCGGAGGACGCCGGGCGTGATCCGTTCGGCTCGCTGACCGACCGGATCCTGGTCGAGAAGGCCGTCGGGGTGCTGATGGCCCGGCACGAGTGCGCCGCCGGGACGGCCCGGTCCCTCCTCCAGGAGACCGCGTTCCGGCACGGCACGGCTCTGCGGACGGCGGCCGTGACCGTCCTTGCGACCTTCACCCCTCGCCCACTGCACGGGAGTTGACGGCGTCCGCCGGGACCCGCCCGGCCGTGCCGCCCGCCGCCGGCGACGGCGTATTACGGTGAACTGTCATGAACATCAGTGTGGTTGCCGCGGCCCGTGAGGACGACAGTCCGGTGGACGAACCGTTGCGTGTCGCGACGGTGGCGGACCGGCTGGGATACGGAGAGGTGTGGTTGGGCGAGGGGCCCACGTGGGACGCGTTCGCGCTGGCGACGGCGGTCGGCCTGGCCACCGAGCGTGTCACGCTGACCGCGGGTCCGGTGGCCGTCTCGGTCCGCGACCCGCTGTCGATCGTGCGGGGCGCCGCGTCGGCCGCCTCGGTCACCGGCCGCCCGGTCGGCGTGGCGCTCGGCGCGTCCAGCGTGCGGGTGGTGGAGGGGGTGCACGGGGTGCCGCGGACCCGGGTCGCGACCGCCTTGGCCGAGAGCGCGCGGGCCGTGCGGGAGCTGATGCGGGGCGAGCCGGGCGAGGAGATCGTGCCCGGCAGCGGCTTCCGCAGGCGGCTGCCGCCGCCAGGGGGGCTGCTGACGGTGGCGGCGTTCGGCGACCGGGCGATCGCGACGGCCGCCCGGTACGCGGACCGGATGGTGCTCGACTCGGTCTCCCCCGAGCAGGTGGCCGCGCTGCGCGCGAAGCTCGACGCGGCGGCGCGGGAGGCGGGGCGCACCCCGCCCCGGCTGGCCGCCTGGCTGCCGACGGCCGTGGACCCGGAGCCTGAGTCGCTGGCGCAGGTGCTGCGCGGCGTCGCCGGGTATCTGAAGGTGCCCGGCTACCTGGACATGTTCGCCGCGGCCGGTTTCGGCGCCGCGGTGGAACTGGCCCGCACCGGCGCCGGCCCGGCGGAACTGGTCGCGGCCCTGCCACCGGAGGCCGCCGCCACCGTCGGCCTGGTCGGCGACGCGCGCTCCGTCCGCGCCCGGCTCGACGCCTACGCCACCGCCGGCCTCGACGAGGCCGCCCTCGTCCCGGCCACGACCGGCGACCCGGGCGGCGAACGCACACTCACGGCACTGGCGACACTCGCGACGTCGGCGGTGTGAGGAGGGGCCGTGGCCGCCGGTTGTCCGGCGGGCACGGCCCCTCGTCCGCACATTTCGGTGGGTCAGCTCTCGGTGGGTGCCAGCCGCAGCGAGATGCTGTTGATGCAGTACCGCTGGTCGGTGGGGGTCGGGTAGCCCTCGCCCTCGAAGACGTGCCCGAGGTGGGACCCGCACCGGGCGCAGCGGACCTCCGTGCGCACCATCCCGTGGGAGCGGTCCTCGATCAGCTCCACCGCATCGGTGTCCTTCGGGTCGTAGAAGGACGGCCAGCCGCAGTGCGACTCGAACTTCTCGCCGGAGGTGAACAGTTCGGCGCCGCAGGCGCGGCAGGAGTACACACCCTTGGTCTTGGTGTCCGTGTACTCACCGGTGAAGGCCGGTTCCGTGCCCGCCTGGCGGAGCACGGTGTACTCCGCCGGGGTCAGCTCCGTGCGCCACTGCTCGTCCGGCTTCTCGACGTCGTACGACATCAGCTCAACCCCTTACAAGTACGTCTACAGGTGCTACGACTGCTTCGACAGGCGGCCGAGGATCCCGGGACCGAGGTCCGTGACGTCTCCGGCGCCCATGGTGAGAACAAGATCGCCCGGCTTCGCCATTCCCGCGACGACCGCGGCGACCTCCGCCTTGTCGTGGACCGCGGTCACGTCCGCGCCCGCCGCCCGCGCCGCCTCGATGATCAGCCCGCTCGTGACACCCGGGATCGGGTCCTCGCGGGCCGGATAGATGTCCAGGACCAGGGAGGCGTCGGCGAGGGCGAGGGCGTGGCCCATCTCCTTGCCGAGCTCCTGGGTGCGGGAGAACAGGTGGGGCTGGAAGACGACCAGGATGCGGGCGTCGCCCGCCGCAGCGCGCATCGCCTCCAGGTCCGCCGTCATCTCGGTGGGGTGGTGCGCGTAGGAGTCGACGACCTGGACGCCCGCCGCCTCGCCGGTGAGCTGGAGGCGGCGCTTGACGCCGGTGTAGGAGGCCAGGGCCGGGGCCAGCTCCGCCGCGGGGACGCCGAGCGCGACGCCGGCGGCGAGCGCGGCCACCGCGTTGTGCGCGTAGTGGCGGCCGGGGACGGAGACCGTGAAGGTGAGCGGCGCGCCGTCCAGCTCGACGGTGACCTCGCTCTTCAGCCCCTGCGGGACGACCGACAGCACCCGCACACCGGCGTCGGCCGCGTCCCCGTACGTCACCACCCGCACACCGCGTCCGGCGATCCGGCGGGTCAGCTCGCGCGCGCCCTCGTGGTCGGCGTTGATCACCAGGGTGCCGCCCTCGGTGATCCGGTCCACGAACGTCTCGAAGGACTCGTAGATCTCGTCCATGGAGGCGTAGTTCGCGTGGTGGTCCAGCTCCACGTTGAGGATGATCGCGACCTCGGGCGCGTACTTGTGGAAGCTGCGGTCCGATTCGTCGGCCTCGGCGACGAAGATCTCGCCGGTGCCGTGCAGCGCGTTCGAACCGGGGGCGTCGAGGTCGCCGCCGATCGCGTACGAGGGGGCCAGGCCCAGCGTGGACAGCGACACGGCCAGCATGGACGTCGTGGTCGTCTTGCCGTGGGTGCCGGCGACCGCGATCGGGCGCAGCCCGTCCATCAGCCGGGCCAGCGCGTCCGAGCGGTGGACCACCGGGATGCCCAGCTCCGCCGCCCGGGCCAGCTCGGGGTTGTCCTCACGGATCGCCGAGGAGACGACCACGCAGGTGGCCCCGGGCGACAGATGCTCCGCAGCGTGGCCGATGTGCACCGTCACGCCGAGCGCGCGCAGCGCCCCGGCGGTGGCCGACTCCTTGGCGTCACTGCCGGCCACCTCGGCCCCGCGCTGCGCGAGGATCTTGGCGATGCCCGACATTCCGGCGCCGCCGATGCCGATGAAGTGGGGCCGGTCCATGGCGGTGGGAAGGCCGGGTGCCATGCGTGTTCTCTCCAAGCGTCGGACGACGGGGGACGTCCCGGGCGCCGGACGACGGGGACGTCGGCCTAGCCTAAGCCTTGCTGTGGGAGAACAGTTTCAGCACCGGGACGCCCACCTTGTGCCGGGCCCGGGAGGCCCAGTCCCGGTGGAAGAACTCCTCCACGTAGTGCGGGTCGGTCAGCACGATCACCTCGTCCGCGCCGGTGGCCTCGACCAGACTCTTGAGGGCGTCGAGCGGGTGGTCCTCGATCAGGCGCCCGTCCGCCGCGCTGCCCGCCGCCCGCAGCGCCACCAGGGACACCTCCAGAGCCCGCTGCCCCTGCCCGGCCGCCTCCTCGCCCTCCGGCGTCTCGTGCTCGCGCGCCGCCTCGTCCAGCTCCCCCAGGGCCACGTCGTCGATGGCCCGCAGCAGGCGGTCCGCCTGGTCGCCGCGGGGCTGGAGCAGTACGTGGAAGGAAACCGCCTCGTCACCGTGCAAAGTGGTGACGAATTCCACGTCGGCGGACGTCAGGGCCTTCTCGATCATCAAAACGCTTGTGAACACGACAGGCGCCCTTCTCCTCCGCGGGCCGTCTGGGGCCCTGTCTCCTCCGGGGCCGCGCGGGCCCCGTCTCTGCCGCGGGCCGCACCTGGGCAGCCCTGCGGAAACCATCCTGCCCCGTAACCGCACGGGTACCGCCAGATTTAGTGTGCCCGGCGGAAGAGAAACGGAACGATCGATTCCGTGAATTCGTCAGGATCGGCGGTAGCGGCCGAAGACGAAGCCCGCCTCCTCCAGCAGGGAGGTCAGGGCGAAGCGGGCCGGGACCTCGACGCGGGGTCCGCCCGCGATGCGCTGCGCGTCCCCGGCCGTGAGCGTCGGCGACAGCGTCAGGCACAGCTCGTCGAGGACCCCGGCGGCGATGAACTGCCCCAGCAGCCGCGGACCGCCCTCGGTCAGCAGCCGGGTCATCCCGCGCTCGCCGAGCGCCCGCACCGCGCGGGCCGGGTCCACGCCCGCACCGTCCCCGGCGACGACCACCTCGGCGCCCGCCTTGCGCGCGGCCGCGATCCGCGCGGGGTCCGCCGCCGCGCCGGTCAGCACCAGCGTGGGCACCAGGGGCGAGGTGAACAGCGGCAGCGCGAAGTCCAGCTCCAGGCTCGCGCTCACCACGGCGACGGCGGGCGCGGGGCCCTGCCCGGCGGCCTCGCGGAGCGCGGCGAACTCCGCACGCGCGCGTGCCGGACGGTATCCCTCCTGGCGCACGGTCTGGGCGCCCACGACCACCACGTCCGCGAGCGCCCGCAGGGTGCCGAAGATCCGCATGTCGGCGGCGCCCGAGATGGGCTGGGAGCGGCCGTCGTGCTGGGCGGCACCGTCGAGCGTGGACACCATGTTGGCGCGCAGCCAGGGACGCCCGGCGTCGGGATAGGCGTAGGCCGCCGCCAGCTCGTCCAGCCCCCACTCGCGGTCCGCCGTCGCGTCCGGGGCCTGGGCTGCTGTTTCGTCGGTCACGGGGAGGTCGGTCACAGGGAACAGGCGTCGCATGTCGTGCAGTGTGGCACGGCACGTAAAGTGGATAAGCGTGTCGTCATCCACCACCGCCCCCGGGTCCGGCCCGGCAGCCGAGGCGGCCCCGCTCTCCCTGTGCGCCCGCGAGCCGCACGTCCCCGCGGACCGGCTGGTCGCCGAACTGGTGCCGCCGCCGCGGTTCGACTCGGTCCGCTTCGATACGTACATACCGGACCCGAACCAGCCCAGCCAGACCGAGGCCGTGCGGGTGCTGAGCGCCTTCGCCACGGGGCTCGGCGGGGCGCACGCCACCGGTCAGGGCAAGCGGCGGCTCTTCAGCTTCGGCAAGGCGCCCAAGCAGGCGCCCGCCGGCCCCCGCGGCGTCTACCTGGACGGCGGCTACGGCGTCGGCAAGACCCATCTGCTGGCCTCCCTGTGGCACGCGACCCCGGCCGAGCCGGAGCGCAAAGCGTTCGGCACCTTCGTGGAGCTGACGAACCTGGTCGGCGCGCTGGGCTTCCAGCAGACCGTACGGACGCTCTCGGACCACCGGCTGCTGTGCATCGACGAGTTCGAGCTGGACGACCCCGGCGACACGGTCCTGGTCTCGACCCTGCTCGGCAAGCTGGTCGACGCGGGCGTCGCGCTCGCCGCCACCTCCAACACCCTGCCCGGCAAGCTCGGCGAGGGCCGGTTCGCGGCCGCCGACTTCCTGCGCGAGATCCAGGGCCTGTCCGCGCGCTTCCGCCCGCTGCGCATCGACGGCGAGGACTACCGCCACCGCGGGCTGCCCGAGGCCCCGGCGCCGTACTCCGACGACGAGGTCACGAAGGCGGCCTACGCGACGCCCGGCGCCTCGCTCGACGACTTCCCGGCCCTGCTCGACCACCTCGCGCGCGTGCACCCCAGCCGGTACGGCGCGCTGACCGGCGACCTGAGGGCGGTCTGCCTCACCGGCGTGCGGCCGGTCCCGGACCAGTCGACGGCGCTGCGCCTGGTCGTGCTCGCCGACCGGCTCTACGACCGCGAGGTGCCGGTGCTCGCCTCCGGGCAGCCCTTCGACCGGCTGTTCAGCGAGGAGATGCTGAACGGCGGCTACCGCAAGAAGTACTTCCGCGCGATATCCCGGCTCACCGCCCTCGCCCGGGACGCCGGGAAGCTGGTCGGGGCGTAGGGCTCCGCGCTCCGCACGACGGCAGGCCCTGGATCACGGGTGGTATCCCGCCAAGGGTCCCGCTGTTTCCGGTCCGCCGTGCGTCCCGCCGTTTCAGCTCCTCTTCAGGGTGAAACGTTAAGTTAACCCTGCAAACAACTTCCGGCGTCAGCATGGACGTTGACGCACGGGATCAGGAGCCGGGGAGGGGGCGCATGGTGCGAGGTACGACGGCCCGTCACCTGCTTTCGGTGCTCGCCGCCGTCCTGTTGAGTCTGCAACTGCTGGGCCCCGCGGAAGCCTTCGCGTCCGTACACACGAGCGAAACCATCTCGTGCGACGACACCGAGCACCCGCGCAGGACGGCGCTGCCGCTGGGCACGCGCGACCGCGGCCGCGGCGACAAGCCCGCACCTCCCGCCCCCGTGCGCGGCGATCTCGGACGCGACCCCGCGGCGTCCTGCACCCCGCCCGCGCTCCCCGCCGACCACCACCGGCCGTCGAGATCCTCCACATCCCATACTCCGGCCGCACTCCAGGTCTTCCGCTGCTGAGCAGGGCGCCACACCCCCCACGCTCCGTTCTCGCAGACCGACGCGCCACCGAGGCGCGCCAGGAGGAACAGTCATGCAACCCCTCATCGATCATGCCCGCGCACACGGACAGCGCCCTGAGGAGTTCGCCCCACTCGCCCAGGGCCAGTCGCCGCAGGCCCTGTTCATCACCTGCTCGGACTCCAGGGTCGTCCCGGCCCTGATCACCGGCGCCCGCCCCGGCCAGCTCTTCGAGCTGCGCACCGCAGGCAACATCGTCCCGCCCTACGCCTCCGACCGCCCCACCGGCGAGGCCGCCACCATCGAGTACGCCGTCGAGGTGCTCGGCGTCACCGACGTGGTCGTGTGCGGACACTCGCACTGCGGCGCGGTCGGCGCCCTGGTGCGCGGTGACGACCTGACCGCCGTACCCGCCGTGCGCGACTGGCTGGCGCACGCGGCCCAGCGCCCGGCCGGTGCGGCGGAGGATCCGACCGTGGCCGACGCGGTGCAGAGCCACATACTCACGCAGCTCCTGCGGCTGCGGTCCTACCCGTGCGTCGAGGCCCGGCTCGCCGACGGCCGGCTGCGGCTGCACGCCTGGTTCTACGAGGTGCACACCGGAGTCGTCCAGGCGCACAGCGCGGACACCGACGCCTTCGAGGCGCTGTGAGCGCCCCGGGTACGGCCTCGCGGACCGGGCAGGTGCCCGGCGGACCGTCGACCCGCGCGCGGTTCCCGCACTGGCGGCAGGACTTCGCCGCCTCGGTCGTCGTCTTCCTGGTCGCCCTGCCGCTGTGCGTGGGCGTCGCCGTGGCCTCCGGTGTCCCGGCCGAACTCGGCCTGGTCACCGGCATCGTGGGCGGTCTCGTCACCGGCGTGATGCGCGGCAGCAGTCTCCAGGTGTCGGGCCCGGCCGCGGGTCTGACCGTGCTCGTCTTCGAGGCGGTGCGCGAGTTCGGGCTGCCCGTGCTCGGTGTGATCGTGCTCGCCACGGGCGTGCTCCAGGTGGTGATGGGCGCCTTCAGGCTGGGGCGGTACTTCCGGGCCATCTCGGTCGCCGTCGTCGAGGGCATGCTGGCCGGCATCGGCCTCGTACTGATCGCGGGCCAGCTCTACTCGGCGGCGGGCATGACCGCGCCCGCCTCCGGCGTGGACAAGATCACCGGACTGCCGGAGGCACTGGTGGAGGCCGTCGGCAACGGCCGGGCGCTGGCCTCCCTCGCGCTCGGCGCGGGCACCGTCGCCCTGCTCGTGCTGTGGCCGCGGCTGCCGCGGCGGGTGCGTACGGTGCCGGGCCCGCTCGCCGCGGTCGCGCTCGCCACCGTCGCCTCGCTGGCGCTGACCCTGCCGGTCGCCACGGTCGAGGTGCAGGGCCTGCTCGGCTCGCTGCAACCGCCGTCCCTGGACGCGTACGGGGAACTGGCGAGCGTCGGCGTGCTCGGCACGGTTCTGGCCTTCGTACTGATCGCGTCCGCCGAGTCCCTGTTCAGCGCCGCCGCCGTGGACCGGCTGCACGACGGCCCGCGCACCGACTACGACAAGGAACTGGTGGCCCAGGGCGCGGGCAACACCGTGTGCGGGCTGCTCGGCGCGCTGCCGATGACCGCGGTGATCGTCCGCAGCTCGGCCAACGTCCAGGCGGGCGCCCGTACCAAGGCGTCCCGCGTGCTGCACGGCGTGTGGCTGCTGCTCTTCGCGGCGCTGCTGCCCGCCGCGCTCGCCGTCATCCCGCTCCCCGCGCTCGCGGGCGTCCTGGTGCACGCGGGCTGGAAGCTCATCCCGCTGCGCCAGCTCAGGGCGCTGTGGCGGGAGCACCGGGGCGAGGCGCTGATCCTCGTCGTCACTGCCGTGTCCATCGTCGCGGTGAGCATGTTCGAGGGCGTCCTGATCGGTCTCGCGCTGGCCGTGGTGAAGACGGCCTGGGAAGCCTCGCACGTCCGCCTGGAAATTGTGGACAAGGGGGCAGGGCCCGTGCAGGCGCACCTGTCGGGCAACGCGACCTTCCTGCGGCTGCCGAAGATCCTCGACAGCCTGGAGGCGCTCCCCCAGGACCGCCCGGTGGAGCTGAACCTGTCCGGACTGCACCACCTGGACCACGCCTGCCGCGTCGCCCTGGAGAACTGGGCGGCCCGGCACAGCGACACCGGGACCGAGCCGGTGAAGGTCACGCCGGTGCCGTGACCGTGCGGTGACCGAACGGTACGCACAAGGCCCCCGGCCGGATCCGCACACGTCGGACCCGGCCGGGGGCCGCGCGTCACCGTGCCACCGCATGGTTCCCGCCAACCGGAACGCGTGCTACACACAGCGGGGTCACAGTCCTGTCCGCCAGCAGGAAGGTCACCCATGTCAGAGCACGCGGAGTACACAGAGCACACAGCGAACGCGGAGCACGACGCCCGGCACGCCGAACGCACCGGTTCGACCCGCCGTCAGGTCCTCGCCCGTACCGGCGCGGTGGGCGCCTCGATCGCCTTCGCGGGGAACCTCACCGAACTCTTCGCGGGCACCGCCGCCGCCCAGGACCTCGGCCACCACGGCTACGGCCCCCTGATCCCCGACCCGGACGGGCTGCTCGACCTGCCGGAGGGCTTCCGTTACCGGGTGCTGTCCCGCGAGGGCGACCCGCTCCGCTCGGGCGAGGGCCCGGTGCCCAGCAACCACGACGGCATGGCGGCCTTCGCGGGCCGCAGCGGCCGCGTACACCTGGTCCGCAACCACGAGAACCGCCCCACCGCGAAGCACCGCGTCCCCGCCGTCGACGGCCTCACCTACGACCCGGCGGGCCTCGGCGGCTGCACGGCGCTCACCCTGGACCGGCGCGGCGACGCGCTCGGGCACGTGGTCTCGGAACACGTCGCGATCGCCGGTACGGCCGTCAACTGCGCGGGCGGTCCCACCCCGTGGGGCACCTGGCTGACCTGCGAGGAGGCCGAGGACAGAGCGGGCACCAGCGGCTACACCAAGGACCACGGTTTCATCTTCGAGGTCGACCCGGTCGTCCCCCGCCGCACCGGAGCCGTACCGCTCACGGCGATGGGCCGCTTCCAGCACGAGGCGATCGCCGTCGACCCCGGGCGCGGCATCGTCTACGAGACCGAGGACGCCTTCCTCGAACCCTTCGGCCTCTTCTACCGCTTCCTGCCGAACAGGCCCGCGGGCGGCCTCGGTTCGCTGCACGCGGGCGGCAGACTCCAGGCGATGCGGGTGCCCGGCGTCCCCGATCTGTCCGCCGTCCAGGAGACGGGCGCGGTCTTCGACGGCATCCAGTGGGTGGACGTACCGGACCCGCTGGCCGCCGAGACGCCCGTACGCCTCCAGGACTTCGGTCCCGGGGGCATCACGCACGCGCAGAAGCTGGAGGGCTGCTACTGGGGCGGCCGGTGCGTGTACTTCGTGTCGTCCTTCGCGCACAGCGCCGAGGGATCGGCCGCGGACCACTACGGGCAGATCTGGCGGTACGACCCGGCCGCGCGCCGGCTCACCCTGGTGGTCGTGTTCGGCCCGGACACGGACGTGCGACTGCCCGGCGAGTCCCCGGACAACATCTGCCTCGCCCCGAGCGGCGGCCTCATGGTCTGCGAGGACGGCAACGGCGCCCAGCACGTCTTCGGCGTCACCCGGCACGGCGAGGTGTACGCGATGGCCCGCGGCGCCCAGAACATCGGCACGCCCGAGGCGCCCGAGTGGGGCGAGTTCGCGGGCGTCACCTTCGCCCCGGACGGCCGCACGATGTACGTGAACTGCTACACGCCGGGAACCACGTTCGCGATCACGGGCCCCTGGCGGAGGTAGGACCGGGCCGGAGCGGCCACCCCTCGTCCTCGGTCGCCTAGCGCTTCTTGCGGCGGCGGGCCGTCGTCCGTGGCCTAGCGCTTCTTGCGGCGGCGGGCGAGGGCGCGGGCCAGGACGGGGGCGGCGGTGCCGACGAGCAGCGCCGCGAGCGGCAGGACGAAGTCGGCCCAGGGGTCGCGGATCGGGTGGTAGGTGGCGGCACCGTCGGCCAGTTCGATGAACCCCAGCGGCCGGGCGTCGGCCCCGCCACCGCCGCCCCCGCCCTCACCGCTCTTGTCCTTGCCCGTGCTGTGCCCGGTGCCGCCGCCGAACCCGAAGCCGACCCGGGCGACGGGGACGACGGTGACGCCGTCACGGGTGACGGGTTCGCCGAACACGGCGGAGACGCTGGCCTGCCCGCCGAGCCGCCGCGCGAGCCCTTCCAGCAGCCGGGCGGTGGCACTGTCTCCGCCGACGCCGGCCGGGCTCTCGACGGGGACAACGGGTGCGCTGTCGGCATCGTGCGATCCGGCATCGTGCGATGTGGTCACGGTGATCCCCCCAGGTGGAGTGCGTGTGCGTCGGTCCGGAACGGCGTACGACTCCTGCTGCCCCCCAGCATGCGAGGTCCGGGGGCCGGGGGACCAGCCCCGTGCCGGGCGGTAAATGCCGTGCGGGGCATGCCGCGCGGTAATTGCCGTGCGGGCCGGAACGTCCGCTGTTAGCGTCTGCCGCATGAAGCGCGCCGCATGCCAGAAGACGACGCCGGAGAGTGTCCCGGCGCGCTGACTGCTGACTTGAGTCCGAAGCCCCGGGGCGAGTGCCCCGGGGCTTCGCCGTGCGGTCACTCGCCCGCCCACCGCATCCGCGAGGAGACCACGATGAACGACCGACAGGACGACCGTCCCCACGACCACCGCAGACTGGGACGCGAACTGGAGCTGTTCGGCACCGATCCGCTGATGGGTGCCGGACTGCCGTACTGGCTGCCGGACGGCGCGGCCGTGCGGCACGCCCTGGAGGAGTACGTACGCGACACCGAGCGCCGGGCCGGCTACCAGCACGTGTACTCGCCCGTCCTCGGCAAGCGCGAGCTGTACGAGATCTCCGGGCACTGGTCGCACTACAACGAGGACATGTTCCCGCCCATGGACCTCGGCGGCGGCAGCGGAGACGCAGGCAGGAGCGGTGGCGTGGGAGGGGACGGGGGCGGGGCACGGGCCGACGACGGGGAGCCGGCCGGGGAACAGCTCGTACTGCGCCCGAGCCTGTGTCCGCACCACGCGCTGATCTACCGCTCCCGCGCGCGCAGTTACCGCGAACTGCCGCTCCGGATGGCCGAACTGGGCGGCATGTTCCGCGCCGAGCGGTCCGGTGTGCTCGGCGGGCTCGGCCGGGTGCGCGCCATCCAGCTCAACGACGCCCATGTCTTCTGCACCCCGGACCAGGTCGCCGAGGAGGCGTACGCGGCTCTGGAGTTGATCCGCGGCGCGTACCGCGCGCTCGGCATCCGCCCCGCCCGCTACCGGCTCTCGCTGCCGGGCCCCGGCGGCAAGTACGTCGCCGGGGCGGAGCTGTGGGAACGGTCCGCCGCGCTGCTGCGCGACGTCCTGGCCCGGTCCGGCGAACCGTACGAGGCCGTGGCGGGCGAAGCGGCCTTCTACGGTCCCAAGATCGACGTACAGATCGCCGATCCGGCGGGCCGCGAGTCCACCCTGTCCACCGTGCAGGCCGACTTCCACCAGCCCGAACGGTTCGACCTGCGCTACGTCGGAGCCGACGGCGCCAGACACCGCCCCGTCATGGTCCACCGCAGCGTCATCGGCAGCCTGGAGCGGGCCGTGGCCCACCTGATCGAAGTGCACGGGGGCGCGTTCCCGGCCTGGCTCGCCCCGGTCCAGGTGGTGGTCCTGCCGGTCTCGGACGCCGAGACCGGCCAGGCCGTACGGCTGGTGAGGCGCTGCCTGGACCAGGGGCTGCGGGCCCGGCTCGCCGGTCCCGAACAGGGCACCCTGGGCGCCAGGATCCGGGCCGCCCGGCTGGTCCCGTACCAGGCGGTGATCGGCGCCCGGGAGGCCGCGGACGACCTGGTCTCCCTGCGCCTGCGCGACGGCCGCCGCCTGGAGGCCCGGCCGGCCGACGAGGTGCTGTCCCGCGTCGGCGCGCGCGTCGGCGCGTACGACACCGCGCTGTGGGACGGGGACCAGGGGGCGGACCGGGGGGCGGCCGTGCGCTGATCACCGCCGGGCGGGTGACCGCCGCCGGGCGGGTGACCGCCGCCGGGCGGGCGACCGCCGCCGGGCCGGTGACCGCCGCCGGGCCGGTGACCGCCGCCGGGCCGGTGACCGCCGCCGGGTGGGTGACCGCCGCCGGGTGGGTGACGTGTCCGGCGCACCGGCCAGCCCAGGGGCAGAAAGCGGGTATTTAGTTACATTTGCCCCGCTAGATTCGTCGTGTGATCACTCTTGTACGACGTATCGCCGCCGCCTGCGCCCTGGGCTCCGCGCTCGCCGCACTCACCGCGTGCGGGACCGCCGGTGACTCATCGCAGACCGCACGGCAGTCCGCGCACCTCCCGGTGGCCGTCCGCTCGCCGCATCCCACCCTGGCCCCCGGTCCCGCCGGGCTGACCCCGGTCTTCGAGAACGGACCCCGGACACGGGACCGTACCGTCGCCCTCACCTTCGACGCGGACATGACCGCCGACCAGGGGCCCCGGGCCGCGGCGGGCGAGCACTTCGACAACCCGGCGCTGATCGCCGCGCTGCGCGGACTGAAGGTCCCGGCCACGGTGTTCATGACCGGGCGCTGGGCCGAGCAGTATCCGGCGCAGGCCCGGGCCATCGGGCGGGACCCGCTCTTCGAGGTCGCCAACCACTCCTACAGCCACTACGCCTTCACCGCTGACTGCTACGGCCTGCCGACCGTCCGCCGCGACCGGATGCGGTCCGACGTGGACCGGGCCTTCGCCGCCTTCCGCAAGGCGGGGGTCCCCGACCCGATGCCGTACTTCCGTTTCCCCGGCGGCTGCTACGACCGGCGGTCGCTGCGGACGCTGAGCGCGGCCGGTGTCACCGCCGTGCAGTGGGACGTGGTCAGCGGGGACGCGTTCGCGTCGGACGCCGACGCGGTGGCGCGGGAGGTGCTCGACCGGGTGCGGCCGGGCTCGGTCGTCGTCATGCACTGCACGCGCAGCGCCGCGCCGGTGACCGAGCGGGCCGTCCGCGCGATCGTCCCCGAGCTGCGCGAGCGGGGCTTCCGGTTCGTGAAGGTGTCGGACCTGATCGGCGCGACGGCGGCCCACCGCCAGCGCCACTAGGGCGTGTTGCGAAAGTCCCGCCTGCCGCGCGACGCCATGCACGCCCTGGCCGACCCACTGCCCCGCTGACGGCTCCGGGCCATCGCTCACGGCCCCCGGCTTACGCTGGACGTATGAGCGACTACTGCGACACCGGTGCCGGAGCCACCCCGGTCTCCGTCCCGGACGGAACCCCGGCGGCGGGCGGTCCGCCGTTCGCCGAGTGCGTGCTGTGCCGGAAGCCGACCGAGTACCCGGAGTCGTACAAGGGGATCACGCTGTGCCCGGTCTGCGAGTGGCAGGAGGCGCAGCGCACGGCCTGCTCGGGCTGACCGGTCCGGCCGTCCGGCCTCCCCGCCCCTCCCGACCGCCCCTCCCGGTCGCCCCTCCCGACCGCCCCTGAAGAGCCGATCTTCGGCCTGGCAGACTGGGGACGTGAGCAGCGATCCCAGCGCCGTCGGACCCGGTGGACCCGGTCCCGTCGGCGACCCCGCGTCCGCCGACGGCCCCGCCCCGTCCGGCGACAGTCCCTTCCGTTCCGAGCGCACCGCGCGCGACGAGGCGCCGCAGTTCGTCCTGCCACTGGTCGCGCACATCGAGAAGGCCGCTCCCCCGGCGCGTACGGACGCGCTGGAGACCGCGGCACGCGCCGTGCTGACGCTCCTGAGCGACGAGCGGTCGCTCGGCGACGGCGAGTGGGCGCGGGCCGTGCGGGACTGGCAGGACGCCCGCATCCGCAAGGTGGTCCGGCGGGCCCGCGGCGCGGAGTGGCGGCGGGCCGAGGCGCTGCCCGGCATCACGGTCACCGGCAAGTCGGCCGAGGTGCGCGTCTACCCGCCGGTCCCGCTGGACGGGTGGCCCAAGGAGCTGGCCCGGCTCCAGGTCTCCGGCACGGACCTCGACGACCCCGAGCCGCCCGCGGAGCACGACCCGGCGGCGCCGGTGCTGTGGATGAGCCCCGAGGTGGACATGTCCGCGGGCAAGGCGATGGCCCAGGCGGGACACGGCGCCCAACTGGCCTGGTGGGAGCTGTCGGACGCGGACCGGGCGGCCTGGCGCGACGCCGGTTTCCCGCTCGCCGTGCGCACCGCGCCGCCCGCCCGGTGGGGCGAACTCGTCGCGTCCGGGCTCCCGCTGGTCCGCGACGCCGGTTTCACGGAGATCGCCCCCGGCTCCTGCACGGTGGTCGCCGACCACCCGGCGCTGCGCCGCTGACCCCGCCTCACGGATTCCGCCGCCGATCCCGCCTCACGGATTCCGCCCCTGCCCCCGCCTCACACATTTCTTCGAACCTCAAATGTTGCTCTGAACGTCTCCCCCGGCGGGTTCGGCACCGGCCCGCCGGGCGATACCACCGTCACCTGCGGATCTGTCGCGAGGGGGCGGCAGCCGGCCGGCGGGCGGTGCGGAAGGGGACGGGGACATGGAGCGACTGGGGACGGGGATCGGCTGGCGGCCGGAGATCGCGGACGCCGTGGAACGGATGCCGGGCATCGACTGGGTCGAAGCCGTGGCGGAGAACGTGTGCCCCGGGCACCTCCCGGAGTCGCTGCTGCGGCTGCGCGAGCGCGGCGTCACGGTCGTCCCGCACGGCGTCTCGCTGGGCCTGGGCGACGCGGACCGCCCGGCCGAGGCGCGCCTGACCGCGCTCGCCGAGCGGGCCGAGGCGCTGGGCTCCCCGCTCGTCACGGAGCACATCGCGTTCGTCCGCGCGGGCGGCCCCCGTACCGCGTCGCCCGTGCTGGAGGCGGGCCACCTGCTGCCGGTGCCGCGCACCCGCGACGCCCTCGACGTGCTCTGCGAGAACGTCCGTATCGCCCAGGCCGCGCTGCCGGTGCCGCTCGCCGTGGAGAACATCGCCGCGCTGATCTCCTGGCCGGGCGAGGAGATGACGGAAGGGCAGTTCCTGTACGACCTGGTGGACCGTACCGGCGTACGGCTGCTGATCGATGTCGCCAACCTCCACACCAACCACGTCAACCGCGGCGAGGACCCCGCCAAGGCGCTCGACGAACTCCCCGTGGAGGCCATCGCCTACGTCCATGTCGCCGGGGGTTTCGAACGCGACGGCGTCTGGCACGACAGCCACGCCCACCCCGTGACCCAGCCGGTCCTGGACGTGCTGGCCGACCTGGCCTCCCGGGTCCGCCCGCCCGGCGTCCTGCTGGAGCGCGACGAGAACTTCCCGTCCCCGGAGGAACTCGAGCGCGAACTGACCGCGATCCGCCGCACGCTGGAGGACTCCGCTCCCCGCCACGTCATCACGTGCTCTCCCGGCCACGTCATCACGTCCTCTCCCGCCTCCACCGCTGAAGAAGCCGCCACCTCGGACGAAGAACCCGCTTCCGAGCCCGCCCGCCGGCGGCTCGCGCTCGCGGAGGCCGCGCTGCTCTCCGCGCTGGTGGCGGGCGCCCCCGTACCGGAGGGGTTCGACCGCGTCCGGCTCGGGGTGCAGGCACGAGCGCTCGGCGCCAAGCGGGCGGACGTGGTGGCGAAGGTGGCCCCCGAGCTGCCGGAGATCCTCGGGGCGGGGTACCGGGCGGCGTTCCTCGCGTACGCGCGGGGCAATCCGATGACCGGCGGCTACCGGCGCGACGCGCTGTCCTTCGCCGAGGCGCTGCTGCTCGACGGGCGGTCCGGGGTGCTCGCGGACGCGGAGACCCGGCACCGGCTGCGCGACTGGTGGCTGGAGCGGTCAGGACCGGCCCCGCTGTCCCGGCGCCCGGCGGCCCGCCTCGCCCGCGCCACCCGCCGGATCCTGCTCCGCCGCTGACCCCACAACGACGGAGCACCCCACCGGGCCCCGACTCCACCACTGACCCCACAACGGCAGAGCACCCCACCAGACCCCGACTCCACCACTGACCCCACAACGGCGGAACACCCCACCAGACCCCAACTCCACCACTGACCCCACAACGGCGGCCGGAGCGCCCGCCTACCCCGTCCGCATCCTGGGATAAGGCATGGCGCTCCCTCGCGCCCTTCGCATATGAATCGGCCATGCTCTGGGTCCTCTTCCTGCTCCTGGCCTGGGCCGCCGCCGGGCTGGCCTGCACGCGGCTGTGCCTGGCCGCCGTGCACGCCGCGACGGCCGGCACCGGCGCCGTCGCCAGTACCGGTTTCCCCGCGGACAGCGGCGCGGACCGCGCGCCCGCGCTGACGCTGTACGAGGCCGCCTTCCTTTCCGGCGGCCCGGTCCGCGTCGCCGATCTCACCCTGGTGTCGATGGCCCGCCAGCGCCGGCTGCTGCTCGCGCACACCGGCTGGGCGACCGTCGTGGACCCGGACGGGCGGGACGACATGGAGCGTTCGGTGCTGGGGGCGATAGGCCCGCGGGGGCAGGCCCGGATAGCGCCGGTCCGCCGGGTCGCCGCGGCGGCCGACTCCGTGCGCCGGCTGGCCGACCGGCTCGCCGCGGCGGGGCTCGCCGTGCCGGACGGTGCCCCCACGACCGTGGCGGGCGCCGTCCGCCAGGTACGGGCGGCCGCGGCGGCGGCGCCGGTCCTGGGCGCCACCGCGCTGCTGATGCCGGGTCAGTTCTCCGAGAGCCGGGGTGTGATCGCCCTGTGGTTCGCGCTGCCGCTCGCCGTCGCGTTGCTGTGCCTCGCCATCGCGCGGTTCGAGGTCCACCCGTACAACCGCTGGGCCTCCCCCGCCGGGCAGCGCGCGCTCGCCGCGCTGGCCGCACACTCGGACGGCACGTATCTGGCCTCCGTCGCGGTGCACGGTGTCCGTGCGGCCGGCGAGCCGGACCTGCGCGCCGCCTTCGCCCACCGCGAGCGCTGAGAGCCCGGGGCGCATCGGGGTCACCGGCGCCGACACGCGCCCCGGTCCTTTACTTCACCAACCGCCCAACGAAATATCCCTTTCGTCGCCACTGTGACCCTGCCCGTGACTGGGCCCCGTGACCGAAGGGACAAGCGATGAGAGCTGTCGCCGTCTACTCAGCCGCCGGATCCGTGCTCCTGAGCGCGCTCGTCGCCACCCCCGCGAGCGGCCGGTCCGCCGACCCGGCCGCGGCCCTCGCCGCACCGGCGGACCCCGTCGCCGCCCTCGCGGACCCTGCGGACCCCATCGCCGACCTCGCCTATCCGGCCGAGACGCTCGGCACCACGGTGGCCGCCCGGCGCGCCGCGGCGGACGGCATCCGCTTCGGGAAGTGCTCCGAGGAGCAGGACGCGCCGGGCAGCCTGCGGTGCGGCACGGTGACCGTGCCGCTCGACTACGCCCGCCCCGACGGCAAGCGGATCAAACTGACCGTCAGCCGCGTGCGGGCCACCGGCAAGGACCCGCGCAACGCCAAGCGGAAGGTGCCCCGGCAGGGCGCCCTCGTCTTCAACCCCGGCGGCCCCGGCGCCTCCGGCATGTACTTCCCGATGGCCGGCGTGCTGCCCGAGTGGAAGCGCATCGCGGGGGCGTACGACCTGGTCGGCTACGCGCCGCGCGGCGTCGGCCGCTCCGCCCCGCTGTCCTGCGAGGACCCCAGGAGCATGCGCAAGGGGCCGTCGCAGGCGCCGACGGTGCCCTCGGAGTCGTACAAGAGGAAGCGCATCGCGGAGGCGAAGGCGTACGCGCGCGGCTGTGCCCGGCGCGGGGGCGCCGCGCTGCGCCACTGCACCTCGCTGAACAACGCCCGTGACCTGGAGGTGCTGCGCGCCGCCCTGGGCGAGCGGAAGCTGACCTTCCTGGGCTCGTCGTACGGCACGTACTTCGGGGCGCTCTACGCGACGCTGTTCCCCTCGCACGTGCGCCGCATGGTCTTCGACTCGGCCGTGAACCCGGACCCGCGCAAGATCTGGTACCGCAACAACATGGACCAGTCCGCGGCCTTCGAGCGCCGCTGGGCGGACTTCCGCGCCTGGGTCGCCCGGCACGACGACGTGTACGGCCTCGGCTCCACGGCGCGTACGGTCCAGCGCAGCTACGACAAGGCCCGCGCCCGGCTCGCCGCCTCACCGGCGGGCGGCAAGGTGGGGCCGGGGCAGTTGCAGTCGGCGTTCCTCCAGGCGGGCTACTACGACGACTACTGGCCGTCGCGCGCGCAGGCCCTGTCCGCGTACCTCAAGGGCGATGCGAAGCCGCTGCTCCAGCAGGCGGGCCCGCACCCGGAGGCGGCGGCCGGGCAGGACAACACCAACTCCGTCTACACGGCCGTGGAGTGCAACGACGCGCCCTGGCCGGCCGACTGGCGGGTCTGGGACCGGGACAACACCGCCCTCGCGCGCGTGGCACCCTTCGAGACCTGGGACAACGTGTGGATGAACCTGCCGTGCGCGTACTGGAGCGGGCCGCGGCAGCGGCCGCTGGATGTGCGGACGCTGCCCGGTGAGCTGCCGCCCACGCTGATCCTGGCGGCCGAGCGGGACGCGGCGGCCCCGTACGAGGGCGCTCTGGAGCTGCGGCGGCGGCTGCCGGGCGCGGCGCTGGTGACGGAGCGGGACGCCGGCACACACGGGATCGCGGGCGGCGCCAACCGGTGCGTCAACGCCCGTCTCGAGGCGTATCTGCTGCGGGGCGAGGTGCCGGGAGAGGGCACTCAGTGCGCGCCGCACCCGGAGCCCCGCCCGGCACCGCGTTCGACGGCGGCGCCGGGCGGTCACGGGAAGCGCTGATCAGGCGAGGCCCGCGATCAGCTCGGCGACGTCCTTGCGGCGGCCGGTGTAGAACGGGACCTCCTCGCGGACGTGCATCCGGGCCTCGGAGGCGCGCAGGTGACGCATGAGGTCGACGATCCGGTACAGCTCGTCGGCCTCGAAGGCGAGGATCCACTCGTAGTCGCCGAGCGAGAACGAGGCGACCGTGTTGGCGCGCACGTCCGGGTAGCCGCGGGCCATCTTGCCGTGGTCCGCGAGCATCCGGCGGCGGTCCTCGTCGGGCAGCAGGTACCAGTCGTAGGAGCGCACGAACGGGTAGACGCTGATGTAGTTCCGCGGCGTCTCGTCGGCGAGGAACGCCGGGATGTGCGAGCGGTTGAACTCGGCGGGGCGGTGCAGCGCCATGTTCGACCACACCGGCTCCAGGGCGCGGCCCAGCTTCGTGCGGCGGAAGAGGTTGTACGCCTCCTGGAGCTGGTCGCTCGTCTCGGCGTGCCACCAGATCATGAGGTCCGCGTCGGCGCGCAGACCGGAGACGTCGTACGTGCCGCGGACGGTCACGTCCTTGGCCGCGAGCTGGTCGAAGAGCTCCTGGACCTCGTCGGCGTAGCCCGTGCGGTCCGCGGGCAGGACGTCACGGAGCTTGAAGACGGACCACAGGGTGTAGCGGATGACCTCGTTGAGGTCCTTGGCCAGCTTGCCCTTGTTGGGGATCTTGGCGGGGGCGTCGTCACTCATGGGGCTATTCTCCCGCGCCGCCGTGCAGACTCTGCACCGGGTTCGCCGTCAGTTCGTCCACGGCGGCGCGGTCGCCGCGGAGCTGGTCCACCGCCGCGTACGCGCCGGCGATACAGGCCGGGATGCCCACTCCGTCGTACGCGGCGCCGCACACGGCGAGGCCGGGGAGCTTGCCCACGTGCTCGCGGACGCGGGCCACGCGCGCGTGGTGCCCGACCGGGTACTGCGGCAGGCCGTCGTCCCAGCGGGTGACGCGGGTGGCGACGGGCGCGGCCGTCACGCCGACGGCCTCCCGCAGGTCGTGCCGGGAGACGTCCACGAGGTCGGCGTCGTCGCGCTTCAGCACCTCCGTCTCCCCGTACCGCCCGACGGAGGTGCGCACGACCAGCAGGTCCGGGTTCTCGGCGTCGATCCAGCCCCATTTGCGGGAGGCGAAGGTGGCCGCCTTGATGGTGCGCCCGTCGACCGGCGGGACGAGGAAACCGCTGCCCTCGGGGAGGTCGGCCTCGGCGCGGCGGTAGGCGAGGGTGATGAGCGCCATGGACGCGTACTCCACGGCGGCCAGCTCCGCGGCGGCGGCGGGCGCCTCGGCGCGCAGCAGGCGGGCGGCGGCCGGAGCGGGCACGGCGAGCACGACGGCCGGGGCGTGCAGCGCGCCGTCCGCGGTGCCGACCCGCCAGCCCGCGTCCGTCCCCGCCGCCGCGTCCGTGACCCGGCGCAGCCCGGTCACCGGTGTCCCGGTGCGGATGTCGGCGCCCCGCGCGCGCAGCGAGTCGGCGACCGCGAGCGGCAGTCGCCCCACACCGCCCTCGATGCCCATGAAGACCGGGCCCGTGCGCCGGCCCGCGGCGGTCTTCTCCTGGATGCCGCGGACCGCCTCCGTCAGGGAGTCGTGCCGACGGGCCGCCTCGAAGAGCTGCGGGACCGCCGAGCGCATCGAGATGCGGTAGGCGTCGCCCGCGTAGACCCCGCCGAGCAGCGGCTCCACCAGGCGGTCGACGACCTCGCGGCCGAGCCGCGCCGCCACGTACTCCCCCACCGCCACGTCGTCGCCGAACTCCGTGCGGGGCAGCTCCGCGTCGCGCTCGATGCGCCGCAGCCCCTCCTCGGTGAGCAGCCCGGACAGCGCGGCGGCGGTGCCGGGCACGCCCATGACGTGCCCCTTGGGCATGGGGCGCAGGGCGTCGCGGGTCCAGATCGAGGCCGTCGCCGTGGACGGCGGCTGGAGGCGGTCGGCGAGGCCCGCCTCGCGCGCGAGGGCGACTGCCTCCGGGCGGCGCGCGAGCATCGACTCGGCGCCGAGGTCGACCCGCGCGCCCGCGATCTCGCCGGGCAGCAGCTTGCCGCCGAGCCGGTCGGCGGCCTCCAGGACGGTGACCCGCGCGCCCTCGTCGAGCAGCCGGTGGGCGGCGGCGAGCCCCGCGATCCCGCCCCCGATGACGACGACGTGTCCCGGCTCCGTACGAGTACGACTGTCCTGTGCGCGCATGTCTCCACCTTCTCAGACCCCGCCGACAGTCCCGCCCACGGTCCTGACGTCCGCCACGGCTTCCGCCCGGTGTCCGTCGCGAGTCCCGACCGTGACCGCTTCGGGACCTGATCCGGCGCACGTCCCGGGCCGGCCCGGCGTCCAAGGAGCGTCAGTCGACGCGAGACCGGGGGATGCCCACATGCAGACGAAGACTCACCGTTCGACACGGCCCGTCCAGGCGCTGGCCGGGGTACTGCTCGCCGCCGCCCTCGCGCTGGCGGGGTGCAGCGCGGGCGGCGACAGCGGCGAGGCGAGCGGGGCCGCCGACAAGGCCGCCGCCCCGGGCGACGCGAAGGGCGCCGCCGGCGCCGCCGCGGACGACTCGGGCGGCAAGAGGGCCACCGCACCGCCGAAGATCTCCCCGGGCAACGTCATCCGCACCGCCGCACTGTCCGTACGCGTGGGCGACGTCCCCGGGGCACTGGCCGACGCCCGCACCACGGCCGAGGACGCGGGCGGTTACGTCGGCCAGGAGACCACCACCCGGGACGACCGGGGCCACGAGCGCACCCGCGTGGTGCTGCGCGTGCCGACCGAACGGTACGACGAGGTGCTCGCCGAGCTGGAGGGTTCAGGCCGGCTCCTGGAGCGCACGGCGAAGGCGGAGGACGTCACCGACCAGGTGGTCGACGTGGAGAGCCGCGTCAAGTCGCAGCGGGCCAGCGTCGCCCGGATCCGGGAGCTGATGGACCGGGCCGCCAAGCTCGCCGACGTGGTCACCCTGGAGGGCGAACTGAGGAGCCGTCAGGCCGACTTGGAGTCGCTGCTCGCCCAGCAGGCGTCGCTGAAGGACCGCACCGCCCTGGCCACGATCACGCTGACCCTGTCCGAGGCCCCGGCGAAGCGGGCGGCGGACGACGATGCGGACCCGGGCTTCGTGGACGCGCTCGCGGGCGGCTGGCACGCCTTCGTCACGATGCTGCGCTGGCTCGCGGTGGCGCTCGGCGCGGTACTGCCGTTCGCCGCGCTCGCCGCCGTGCTCGCCCTGGTGTGGGTACGCCTCGCCCGCATCAGGTCCGCACGCCGTCCGGTCCCCGCACCCGCCGCGACCCCGGTCCCCGCGCGCGCGGGAGGCGGGGATCACACGGAAAGCGGTGATCGCGCGACCGGCGGCGGTGGCGAGGACGGTCGATGACCAGGACCGCCGTAGCGTGTCCGCATGAGCATGCACTCGGGAGACGCGGGACACGCGAAAGACGTGGGCGCCGCGAGAGAACGGCTGGTCGTGATCGGCGGCGACGCGGCGGGGATGTCCGCCGCGTCGCAGGCGCGCCGGCTGCGGGACCCCGGCGAGCTGGAGATCGTGGCCTTCGAGCGGGGCGGCTTCGCCTCGTACTCGGCGTGCGGGATCCCGTACTGGGTGGGCGGCGACGTCGACGCGCTGGACCGGCTGGTCGCGCGGACCCCGCAGGAGCACCGCGAGCGCGCCATCGACCTGCGGATGCGCACGGAGGTCGTGGCGATCGACACCGGGGGCTCCCGCGTCCGCTCCCGCGATCTGGATTCGGGGACCGAGGAGTGGACGGCGTACGACAAGCTCGTGATCGCGACGGGCGCCCGGCCGATCCGCCCGGACATGCCCGGCATCGACGCGCCGGGCGTGCACGGCGTGCAGACCCTGGACGACGGCCGGGCGCTGCTTCAGACGCTGCACTCGACCGAGGGGCGCCGCGCGGTGGTCGTCGGCGCGGGCTACATCGGCGTCGAGATGGCCGAGGCGCTGATCCGCCGCGGGTACGAGGTGACGGTCGTCAACCGCGGCGAGGAACCGATGTCCACGCTCGATGCGGACATGGGCCGCCTGGTGCACACGGCGATGGAGGGCATGGGCATCGCCATGGTGAACCGTGCCGAGGTCACCGGAATCCGCACCGGCGGCGACGGCCGGGTCCGCGCGGTCGTCACCGAGGACGCCGAGTACCCCGCGGACGTCGTCGTCCTCGGCCTCGGCGTACGCCCGGAGACCGGCCTCGCCGAGGCGGCAGGGCTGCCGCTCGGCGAGTCGGGCGGCCTCCTCACCGATCTGGCGATGCGGGTGCGCGGCCACGAGAACATCTGGGCGGGCGGTGACTGCGTGGAGGTCCTCGACCTGGTCTCGGGCCGCGAGCGGCACATTCCGCTCGGCACGCACGCCAACAAGCACGGGCAGATCATCGGCAGCAACGTGGGCGGCGGTTACGCCACGTTCCCCGGTGTCGTGGGCACGGCGGTGAGCAAGGTCTGCGAGCTGGAGATCGCCCGGACGGGACTGCGCGAGAAGGACGCGCGCCGGGTGGGGCTCCAGTACAAAACGGTCACGGTCGAGTCGACCAGCCGCGCGGGCTATTACCCCGAGGCGGCGCCGATGACCGTGAAGATGCTGGCCGAACGCCGTACCGGGCGCCTCCTCGGCGTGCAGATCGTCGGCCGCGAGGGCGCGGGCAAGCGCGTCGACATCGGCGCGGTGGCGCTGACCGCGGGCATGACGGTGGAACAGATGACGGCCCTGGACCTGGGCTACGCGCCGCCGTTCTCCCCGGTCTGGGACCCGGTCCTGGTGGCGGCCCGCAAGGCGACGGCGGCCATACGCGCACAGGGCGCCTGACCGGACCGGCGAGCGGGCCCGCTCACGCGCTCTCGTGGCCGTTCGCCGTCCCGTTGATCCGGTCGATGGCCTGGCGGGCCTGCTCGGCGGGCGGCCGCGCGGGGAAGGAGGACACCGACCCGGCGCCGGCGGTGACGGCGGCGGGCTGCGCACCGGCCGGCTTCGCGTGGGCGGCGGTACGGGAGGACCGCAGCCGGTGGCTGACGGCCTCGTCGAGCGTCACCGGCCGCTGTAGCCGCGCGGCGAGCCGGCCGGCCTCCTGGCCGAGCGCCGCGACGTCCTCCCAGGGCAGGTGCAGCACGACGGCGATCTCCGCCTCGCCGTCCGGCAGGGCGTGCATCGCAGGAGTGACCCGTTCGTTCATCGCCTGTCTCCCCTGATCTCACGTGTTCCTCGCGTCACGGCTGCCCCGCACCGCGAGCGGTTGAGAAGACATACGCGTGCGGGCCGGGCGGCGTTCACCGGTTCGGATCGCGTTCCGGGGGCACTGGTTCCCCGTGGTCATCCCCGTCCATGACGTGAACCCGGCGCGCCGCACGCCCTACGTGACGTACGCGCTGCTCGCCGCCAACGTGCTGGTCTTCCTGCTCACGCCGGGCACCGCCGGATCGCTGACGGGCGACGCGGGCGGACTGCCGCAGCTCTGCCGCCTCCAGGCGTTCCTGGACCACTGGGCGGCGGTGCCGCAGGAACTGATCCACCATCAGGTGCCGCGGCTGGTGCCGACGGGCGCCACCGGGCTCGGCCCGCACGGCCCCGGCTGCGTGCTGGGCCCGCCGGACTACGACAAGTCACCGCCGCTGTCGGTGCTGACGTCGATGTTCCTGCACGGGAGCTGGGTGCACCTGCTCGGCAACATGCTCTTCCTGCTGATCTTCGGCAACAACATCGAGGACCGCCTCGGGCACGTGCGGTACGCCCTGTTCTACCTCGTGTGCGGCTACGCGGCGGCGTACGGCTTCGCGCTGCTCAACGACGGCTCGGCCGACCCGCTGATCGGCGCGTCGGGCGCCATCGCGGGAGTCCTCGGCGCCTATCTGGTCCTGTATCCGAGGGCCAGGGTCTGGGTCCTGGTCCCGTTCCTCGTCTTCCTGCCGCTGCGGCTGCCGGCCTGGATCGTGCTGGGCTTCTGGTTCGCGCTCCAGGCGGTGTACTCGTCGGGCGGCGGCCTCTCCGGCGCGGGAACCGTGGCGTACGCCGCCCACGTGGCCGGTTTCCTGGTCGGCATGGTGCTTGCCTGGCCGCTGCGCCGGGGCACCCCGCCCCCGCCGGAGCCGCCCCGCCTGCTGTGGGGCAGGCGGGCCCGGCACGCGTGAGGAACCGTCAGCGGGCGGTGCGGGTGTGGACGTACTCGACGAGGCGGGTGAGGGCGTCCGGGTCGGTGGTGGGCAGGACGCCGTGGCCGAGGTTGAAGACGTGGCCCTCGAGTCCGGCGGCGGCGTCGAGCACCTCGCGGGCCTTGGCCTCGACGGCCTCGGGCGTGGAGAACAGCACGGCCGGGTCGATATTGCCCTGGAGCGCCTTGCCGGGGCCGACCCGGCGGGCGGCCTCGTCGAGCGGGACGCGCCAGTCGACGCCCACGACGTCCGCGCCGGCCTCGCCCATGAGACCGAGCAGCTCACCGGTGCCGACGCCGAAGTGGATGCGCGGGACGCCGTACTCCGCGACCGCGTCGAAGACCTTGGCGGAGGCGGGCATCACCGAGCGCCGGTAGTCGGCGGGGGCGAGCGCGCCGACCCAGGAGTCGAAGAGCTGGACGGCGCTGGCCCCGGCCTCGATCTGCACCTTCAGGAACGCGGAGGTGATCCCCGCGAGCCGGTCGAGCAGGTCGGCCCAGAGCTGCGGGTCGCCGTACATGAGCGCCTTGGTGTGCTCGTGGTTCTTGGACGGGCCGCCCTCCACGAGGTAGCTCGCGAGGGTGAAAGGGGCGCCCGCGAAACCGATGAGCGGGGTCTCGCCCAGCTCGGCCGTCAGCAGCTTGATCGCCTCGGTGACGTACCAGACGTCGTCCGGGGTCAGCTCGCGCAGCCGGTCCAGGTCGGCGCGGGTGCGGATCGGGCTGGCGACGACCGGGCCGACGCCCGGCTTGATGTCCAGGTCGACGCCGATCGCCTTCAGCGGTACGACGATGTCGCTGAAGTAGATCGCCGCGTCCACCTTGTGCCGGCGGACCGGCTGGAGGGTGATCTCGGCGACCAGCTCGGGCCGCATGCAGGACTCCAGCATGGGGATGCCCTCGCGCACCTTGAGGTACTCGGGCAGCGAGCGTCCGGCCTGCCGCATGAACCACACGGGCGTGTGCGGCACGGGCTCGCGCCTGCACGCCTTCAGGAAAGCGGACTCGTACGTGGCTGTCGGCTGCGGGCCCGAGGGGCGGCGATCGTTGGCACTCACGACGGAAAGTGTCGCACGCTCCCGAGGACTCACCGCCCCGGCCTCGGCCGTCCCACGGGGGCGCGTACGCGCGGCGCGATACGCGCAGCGCAATACGGACAGTGGTCCCGCGCACGGGTGTCTTCCCTGCACGGAGCCGCGGTTCCCCTTAATCTTCCCCGCATGGCTGCGGCTCAGGGACGACTGTCGGACGGCGCTGGCGGAATGGACGACGCGAAGGAGGGGGACCGGAGTGCTATGGACACCGCTCCGCTGCCCTTCCGGGCCGCCGTCGAGGCGCTGAGAGGCGCGCGGCTGCGGCCGGAGATCGAGATCGACCCGACCCGCCCGCCGCAGCGCCTGGCCCCGTACGCGTACGCGCTGGAGGCCGCGGTCGTCGACGGCGACGAGGACCTGGCCGACGGACGGCTGATCCTGCTGCACGACCCGGCCGGGCACGACGCCTGGCAGGGCTCCTTCCGGCTGGTGACCCTGGTCCGCGCGGAACTGGAGCCGGAGATGGCGGCCGACCCGCTGCTGCCCGAGGTGAGCTGGTCGTGGCTGACGGGCGCGCTCCAGGCCAGGGGCCTGTCGTGCGGGGAGCCGAGCGGCACGGTCACCCGGGCCGGATCGCACTACTTCGGCGGCCTCGCCGAGCGCCCGGCCGCCAACCAGATCGAGATCCGCGCGTCGTGGACCCCCCGGGAGGGCCTGGGCGGAGTGCCGGACACCGCCGCGCACCTGGCCGCCTGGTGCGACCTGCTGTGCCAGATCGCGGGCCTCCCCCCGGCCACCGCCGACCCGTCGGTGGTCACCCTCCCCCAGCGCCGGGGCCCCCACCCCCGCTGAAGCCGCTTCCCTCCTCCCTCCCGGAGCCGCTCACCGCCGACTCATTGCTATCCCTTTGTCGATACGGCCACTTTCGAGCGCACGCGAACGCGAAACGACTCGGTTCGATCTTCGGCTGATCGATCGCGCGTCCGAATTGCACGGATTGTTACTCACTAAATCGTGATCATTCTCTAAAGGCGGACGTGATTGGTGCCGAAGACGTCTGTGACCTTGAAAAGCACGGTCCGCCCGGCTCCATCCCCACAGCCGGTCCCCCGTCCCCACATCCCAGGAGGCCTGGTGTCCGTTCTCCTTGAGCAGCCCGCAAGCCTGGTCGCCTACCGCCCGAACAAACCGACCGCCATGGTGGTCGTGGCAGACCCACGGGTCCGTTCCACCGTCACACGCCATCTGTGGGCGCTCGGAGTGCGCGACGTCATCGAGGCGTCGTCCGTCGCGGAGGCCCGTCCCCGAATCGGCAACCCGCGCGACATCTGTGTCGCCGACGTCCACCTGCCCGACGGCAGCGGGCTCACCCTGCTGTCCGAGACCCGAGCCGCGGGCTGGCCCAACGGCCTCGCCCTCTCCGCCGCCGACGACATCGGCGCCGTGCGCAACGCCCTCGCGGGCGGTGTCAAGGGATACGTCGTCACCGGCACCCGGACCAACCTGGGCCTGCCCAGCCGCCCCGGCGCCGGCCACCTCGGCGCCGCCTCCCGCATGCACCGCCGCCCCCCGGGTGCCCCGAGCCACCCGGGCGGCTACCGCGAGCTGTCGGGCCGCGAGGTAGAGGTACTGCGCCTGGTCGCCGAGGGCCAGTCGAACAAGGCCATCGGCGTCTCGATGGGCCTGTCCGCCCTGACCGTCAAGAGCCACCTCGCCCGCATCGCCCGCAAACTGGGCACGGGCGACCGCGCAGGCATGGTGGCAGTGGCCCTGCGCACGGGCATCATCCACTGACCCCCTGCCCGACCACCCGCGCCCGGACAACACCCGCACCCGGATGTGGCACCCGCACCGGATCCGGTTATGGCACCCCCGCGGCGCCGCGGCCGCGCACGCACGGAAGGGGCCGTGCCGGTACATCACATGCCCGTCGATGACGTGGTCGCACACCAGCAGAACCATCCTGACCGCCGGAGGTGACCGCGGCAGCGACGGGCGGATGTACCGGCGCGGCCCCGACCCCCCTCCGGCCGCACGCGCCCGGACGCGCCCGCGAGACGCGCCCACCCGCGCCCCACACCCCCGCGCCCCCACCCGTTCACCGGATCTTTCACCGCCCTGACTGGTTTACGCCCCTCACGCGCCCGTCGACGGAACGTTCCGTCGACGGGCGTAGTCCATACACAGATACCCTTGACAGGTGACCGACGCCCAAGAGACCGCAGCAGACAGCTCACTGCGAACCACCGGAGGCGCCCCTCCGGACGACGGCGGATCCTCTTCAGGGGTGCCGATCCCGTTGCTGGAGCCCCGCGAGGGCATCCCGCCGGTGACCGCCGACGAGACCGCGCTCGCCGAGGTCATCGCCGCCTTCGCCGCCGGCACCGGCCCCGTCGCCGTGGACGCGGAACGCGCCTCCGGCTACCGCTACGGACAGCGCGCCTACCTCGTACAGCTCCGCCGCGCGGGCGCGGGGACCGCACTGATCGACCCCGTGGCCTGCCCCGACCTGTCCGGCCTCGGCGCGGCGCTGGCAGGCGCCGAGTGGGATCTGCACGCCGCCACCCAGGACCTCCCGTGCCTGCGCGAAATAGGCATGCTCCCCACCCGCCTCTTCGACACCGAGCTGGCGGGGCGGCTCGCCGGGTTCCCCCGGGTCGGCCTCGGCGCGATGGTCGAGAGCGTCCTGGGCTTCGTACTGGAGAAGGGGCACTCCGCCGTCGACTGGTCGACGCGCCCGCTGCCCGAGCCCTGGCTGCGCTACGCCGCGCTCGACGTCGAGCTCCTGGTCGACCTGCGGGACGAGCTGGAGACCGAGCTGGACCGGCAGGGCAAGCTGGAGTGGGCCCGGCAGGAGTTCGCCGCGATCGCCGCGGCCGAGCCGCCCCCGCCGCGCAAGGACCCCTGGCGCCGCACCTCCGGCATGCACAAGGTGCGCCGCCGCCGGCAGATGGCCGTCGTACGGGAGCTGTGGCAGACCCGCGACCGCATCGCGCAGCGCCGGGACGTCTCGCCGGGCAAGGTCCTCGGGGACGCGGCGATCGTCGAGGCCGCGCTCGCACTGCCGCCCAACGCGCACGCGCTGGCCGGACTGCACGGCTTCGGGCACCGTATGGGCCGCAGGCAGCTGGAGCAGTGGCAGGCCGCGGTGGACCGCGCGCGAGCGCTGCCGGAGTCCGAGCTGCCGCAGCCGGGACAGCCGGTCACCGGCCCTCCGCCGCCGCGCGCCTGGGCCGACAAGGACCCCGCGGCCGCGGCCCGGCTCTCCGCCGCGCGCACCGCGGTGTCGGCGCTGGCCGAGCGGCTGAACATGCCGCAGGAGAACCTGGTCGCGCCGGACACGGTGCGCCGGGTCTGCTGGGAGCCGCCGACGGCGCCGGACGCGGAGTCGGTAGCGGCGGCGCTCGCCGGCCACGGGGCGCGCCCCTGGCAGGTCGAGCTGGTGACGCCCGTACTGGTGACGGCGCTGCGGACAGGCACCGCGAAGCCCTGAGCGGCCCCCTCCCGCACCACCCGTCACCCGGTCACTTGGTAGCCCCCCGGGTGAACCCGTTGTAGATGAACCGCTGGAGGAACAGGAAGACGATCAGGGTCGGCACGATGACCAGCACCGCTCCGGCCGAGATCGTCTCCCAGTGCGCCCCGAAGGGCCCCTTGAAGCGGAACAGGGACGTCGAGATCACGCCAAGATCCTCGGACGGCATGTACAGGAACGGGATGTAGAAGTCGTTGTAGACGGTGATGCCCTTGACGATCACCACCGTCGCGATCGCGGGCTTCAGCAGCGGGAAAATGATCTTCCAGTAGACGGTCCAGGTACTCGCGCCGTCCAGCCGCGCCGACTCGTCCAGCGAGACCGGAATGGACCGGACGAACTGAAGGAAGATGTAGATCGAGACGATGTCGGTGCCCGTGTAGAGCGCGATCGGCGCCCAGCGGCTGTCGAACATGCCGAAGCTGTTGACGATCTGGAAGGTCGCGACCTGGGTGGTCACGCCCGGCACGAGCGTGGCGATCAGGAAGAGCGCGACCACCAGCTTCTTCATGCGGAAGGCGAACCGGTCGATCGCGTACGCGGCCATCGACCCGATGACGACCGTGCCGCCGACGGCGAAGAGCAGGATGAAGGCGGTGTTGCCGAACGCCGTCAGCATGCGGCCGTCCTGGAAGGCGGTCGCGTAGTTGTGGAAGTTGAGCAGGTCGTCCGGGAGTGAGAGCGCCCCGCTGTCGTCCGCCATCTCCTCGGGCGTCTTGAGCGAGGTGAGCAGCACGACGGTGAGCGGCAGCAGCACGACGACGGCCGCCACGACCAGCGACAGCTGCACCAGCAGCCGGAACACGACACGGCGTGTCATACGAGATCCGCCTCCTCCTCCGGAACAAGGCGCCGCTGTACCCACGTCACCGCCAGGATGATGAGCAGCAGCACGACGGCCGCCGCCGAGGCCAGCCCCGTCTTGTTGAACTGGAAGGCCAGCTTCACGGTCTGGATCACGAACGTCTCGGTGCCGGTCGCGCCGCCGGTCATGATGAACGGCACCTCGAAGGCGGACAGCGAGCCGGAGACCGACAGGATCACGGTGAGGCTGAGCACGGGCCGGATGCCGGGCGCGATGATGTACCGGAACTGCTGCCACCGGTTGGCCCCGTCCAGCTCCGCGGCCTCGTACAGCTCGCCCGGGACGGCCTGGATGGCGCCCAGGAACAGGACGAAGTTCAGGCCCAGGTAGCGCCAGACGGAGACGCCGGCGAGGGAGACGTTCGCGGAGACGGAGGTGCCGAGCCAGGCCCGGTCGGGTTCGGCGCCGAACAGGCCGAGCAGCGAGTCGAGGGTGCCGCCGTCCTGGAAGAAGTAGAGAAAAACGAACCCGATCGCGACCCCGTTGATCAGGTAGGGAAAGAACAGAACACCCTTGTAGAAGTTACGGAACCGCACGTTGAAGCTCAGCACCGTCGCGAAGTACAGCGCCAGAACGATCTGCACCGCGGACGCGGCGAGGTAGTAGCCGCTGACGAAGAAGACCTGGAACAGCTCGGGCCGGGTGAAGAGCTCGACGTAGTTCTCGGTGCCCGTGTAATGCAGCTCGGGGCTGACGCCGTCCCAGTCGGTGAAGCTGTACGCGACCATGTTGGCGACCGGCGCGTAGGTGAAGGTGATCAGCAGGGCGAGCGGGACGGCGAGGAAGAGCCAGGGCGTGAGGACCCGCCACAGCCGCACCTTGCGCGGCGCCCGGCCGGTCCGGACGGGCGGCGCGGCCACCGGGGGCCGCGCCACCTTCTCGGTGGTGTCCGTCATCAGGACCCCGCAGACTTGTCGACGGTGTCCGTCATCAGGACCCCGCGGCCCGCACGGACTTCTGTGCCTCGCTCCAGCGCTCGCCCAGGTCCGCGAGGAAGTCGTCGAGGCCGCCCTTCTTGGCGCCGCGCGCGAGGTCGACCAGGTCCTGGCGGTAGTCGGGCTTGTAGATGCCGACCTCGGACTCGTTGTCGATCTCCTTGACCGTGCCGCCCTGGCTGTCGTCGAGGTCGAGGAACTTCACCCCGGCGTCCTCGTACGGCTTCAGTACGTCGGGCAGGGGCGCGTCCTGGAGCGGGGAGAGGGCGAGGTTGTCCGCGGCGTAGCCGGACTTGTCGGTGAACCAGTCGATCCAGGCGCGGGCCGCATCCTTGTGGTCGGAGTGGATGTTGACGGCCTGGTTGTAGTCGGGCGAGAGGGTGGCGCAGAACTTGCCGCCGGTCTGGGCGGGGAAGGGCATGAAGCCGATGTCGGCGGGGTCGGTGCCGGCCTTCTGCGCGGCGTCCCGGAACTGGGTGACCGCCCAGGAGCCGAGCCACATGGTGGCGATCTCGCCCTTCGCCAGCTTGGGCTTGGAGCCTTCCCAGTTGGTGGTGGACGGGTCCTTCTCGATCAGCCCCTGGTGCACGATGTCGTAGAGGAGCTGGTCGCCGACGCGCAGGTCCGCGCCCTTGGCCCAGGGGTCGCCCTCGGCCAGCTTCGTGGTCGCCTCGGTGGTGCAGCCGATCGAGCCGTTGACGTAGGTCCAGTGGGACAGCGGCCACATGTCCTTGAAGTTGGTGTAGTACGGCGTGGCGTCGGTCTTCGACTTGATCGCCTTGAGATCGGTGAGGAACTCGGCGGGCGTGGTGGGCCAGTCGGTGACGCCGGCCTCCTGCCACACTCTCTTGTTGTAGAGGAAGCCGGGGACGGTCCCGAGCGGGCTCTGGCCGTAGACCTTGCCGCCGACGGCGGTGTAGCCGGTGAAGCGGTACTTCTTGGCGCGCTCGCTCTGAGTGCCGAGGGACGCGAAGAACTTCGGGTAGTCGTTCTTCTTGATCACGCCGGGGATCATCAGGACGTCGCCGTAGTTCTCGGTGTTCATCCGGATCTTGACCTCGCCCTCGTAGTCCGTGAGGGCCTCGAACTCGACCTTGACCTTGGGATAGGTCTTGTTGAACGCGGCGGCGTACTTTTTCATCGTGCCGTCCTGCACGAGGTCGGTGCGGTGGGTGAGGACCTTGATGGTCCCGGACACCTTGGCGGGATCGTCGGGGGCCTCGGCGTCCGCGCCCTTCGACGTGCCTCCGCTCCCGGTGCAGCCGGCGGCCAGCAGGGTCGCGGCGAGCAGTGTTCCGGCGAACGACTTGCGACGGTTCATCTGCACCAGCTCCGTATCCGTCGGTTGGCTGGTTCGGCACTCTGGCAGTGGTCACTGAACCGGTAAAGTCCTAATCCCGCCAACGATGTCTCTTGCGACCGCGACCTCAAGTCCGCATATTTCTCAACCGGTTTAGCAGTGAGGAGTGCGCATGCTCGACGTCACACCGCTCACCGAGGGATGGACCTTGCGGCACGACGGGGCCGCGCTGCCGGCCGCCGTGCCGGGCTGTGTGCACACCGACCTGCTGGCGGCGGGGGTGATCCCGGACCCGTTCCTCGGCCGGAACGAGACCGAGGTGGCGTGGGTGGGCCGGCGCGACTGGACCTACGGCACCGAGCTGCCCGCCCCCTCGCGGCACGAGGGGCATGAAGGGCACGAGGGGCACGGGGAACGCGAAGGACACGAGCGGACGGACCTGGTCTTCGACGGGCTCGACACCGCGGCCGAGATCCTGCTCGACGGCCGGCCCCTGGGCTCCGTACGTAACATGCACCGCTCGTACCGCTTCGACGTCACCGGCCGCTCGGGCCCGCTGTCGGTGCGGTTCACCTCCGCCTACACCGCGGCCGAGGCGGTGCGCGAGCGGCTGGGCGAGCGCCCGAACGCGTACCCCGAACCCTTCCAGTACCTGCGGAAGATGGCCTGCTCCTTCGGCTGGGACTGGGGGCCGACCCTGGTCACGGCCGGGATCTGGCGGCCGGTGCGGCTGGAGCACTGGTCGACGGCGCGGATCGCCCGGGTGCGGCCCCTCGTCACCGTCGAGGACGGCGTGGGCCGCGTCGAGCTGGCCGTCGACGTCGAGCGCACCCGTGCCGGGGCGGAACTCGCCGTCGAGGCGCGCGTCGGCGGGGTGCGGGCGGGCGCCCGGATCGACGGCACGAGCGGCACGGTGGTCCTGCGGATCCCGGACGCGGAGCTGTGGTGGCCGCACGGCTACGGCGAACAGCCGCTGTATGAGGTCGAGTTGACGCTCACCGACGGGCGGGCGCCGCTCGACACGTGGCGCCGCCGCATCGGCTTCCGCACCGTCGAACTGGACCGGAGCGCGGACGTCCACGGCACCGGCTTCACCCTCGTGGTGAACGGCGTACGGCTCTTCGCGCGCGGCGTCAACTGGATCCCCGACGACGTCTTCCCGTCCCGCGTCACCCCCGGGCGCTACCGCGACCGGCTCACCCGCGCCGCCGAGGCGGGCGTCGACCTCGTACGGATCTGGGGCGGCGGGATCTACGAGAGCGAGGACTTCTACGACGTCTGCGACAAGCTGGGCCTCATGGTCTGGCAGGACTTCCCGTTCGCCTGCGCCGCCTACCCCGAGGAGCAGCCGCTGCGCGGCGAGGTGGAGGCCGAGGCCCGGGAGAACGTCGTGCGGCTGATGCCGCACGCCTCGCTCGTGCTGTGGAACGGCAACAACGAGAACCTGTGGGGTTTCCGCGACTGGCACTGGGAGTCGCGGCTCGGCGGGGACTCCTGGGGCGAGGGCTACTACCTCGGGCTGCTGCCGCGGATCGTCGCCGAGCTGGACCCGAGCAGGCCGTACACGGCAGGCAGCCCCTGGTCCGGGTCGTGGGACCACCATCCGAACGACCCGGCGCACGGCACCCACCACTCGTGGGAGGTGTGGAACCGGCGGGACTACGCGGACTACCGGCTGACCGTGCCCCGGTTCGTGGCCGAGTTCGGCTGGCAGGCGCCGCCCGCGTACGCGACGCTGCGCCGCGCCCTGCCCGGCGAGGCACTCGCCCCCGACTCCCCCGGTGTGCTGCACCACCAGAAGGCGGAGGACGGCAACGGCAAGCTGGCGCGCGGCCTCGAACCCCACTTCGCCCTGCCCGAGGGGGACTTCGACCGCTGGCACTACCTCACCCAGCTCAACCAGGCGCGGGCCGTCGCGGCCGGGATCGAGCACTGGCGGTCGCACTGGCCGGTGTGCGCGGGCACGGTCGTCTGGCAGCTCAACGACTGCTGGCCGGTGACCTCCTGGGCCGCGCTGGACGGGGACGGCCGGGCGAAACCGCTGTACCACGAGCTGAAGCGGCTGTACGCGGACCGGCTGCTGACGCTGGGCGAGCGGCCCGAGGGTCTGGTGCTGGCCGCCGTCAACCAGTCGGCGGCGGCCTGGGACGCCACGGTGACCCTGCGCCGGATGTCGGTCGCCGGCGACGTCCTCGCCGCCCGGGAGCTGACCGTCCCGGCCGCCGCCCGCGCGGTCGGCGTCCTGCGCGTGCCCGGGGAGCTGGAACCGGCGGGCCCGAAGGAGTTCCTGGTGGCGGACGCGGCCGCGGGAACAGAGACACTGAGGGCCGTGCACTTCCCCGTACCGGACCGCGAAGTGGCCTACCCCCGCCCGCACTTCGACGTGTCGGTCACCCCGGACGCGGTCACCGTCACCGCCCGCACCCTCGTACGCGACCTGCTGCTCCAGGCGGACCGGCTGGCCCCGGACGCCACGGCCGACACCGGGCGGGTGACGCTGCTGCCCGGGGAACAGGTGACCATCGGGGTGCGGGGCTGGAAGACTCCGGACGCGGAGACCGCCCGGACCGCCCTGTACTGCGTGGAGCCCGCCCGATGACAGCGGCGCCGGCCCCCCGCGTCACCATCAAGGACGTCGCGGCGCGCGCCGGGGTGTCCAAGGGAGCCGTGTCGCTCGCCTTCAACCGCAAGCCGGGTCTCTCGGACGCCACCCGCGACCGGATCTTCGCCGCCGCGCGGGAGCTGGGCTGGTCGCCGAACCCCACGGCGCGGTCGCTGGCCGGGCGGCGGGTCGACGTGGTCGGGCTGGCGGTCTGCCGCCCGGCCCGGCTGCTCGGCCTTGAGCCGTTCTACATGGAGTTCGTCTCCGGGGTGGAGAGCGTGCTGATCGAGCGGTCGTGCTCGCTGCTGCTGCGCCTGGTGCGCAGCCCGGAGGAGGAGGCGGGGCTCCAGGAGGACTGGTGGAAGGGGCGGCAGATCAGCGGCTCGATCCTGGTCGACTTCCGGGCGGACGACCCGCGGGTGGCCGCCGTCGAGCGGCTCGGGCTGCCCGCGGTGGCCGTCGGGCACCCCTCGCTCACCGGCGGCCTCACCTCGGTCTGGACCGACGACGCCACGGCCGTCACGGAGGCGGTGCGCTATCTCGGCGCGCTCGGGCACCGCAGGATCGCCCGGGTCGGCGGCGCGGCGGCGCTCGGGCACACCGCGATACGGGCCGCCGCGTTCGACGAGGCCGTGGGGTCGCTCGGGGCGTCCGGCGCGTGGCAGGTGGCCACCGACTTCTCCGGGGACGCGGGGGCGCGGGCCACCCGGTCGCTGCTGAGCGCGGCGCCGGAGGACCGGCCGACCGCGATCGTGTACGACAACGACATCATGGCCGTGGCGGGCCTCTCGGTCGCCGCCGAGATGGGCCTGAGCGTCCCCGGCGACGTCTCCCTCCTCGCCTGGGACGACTCCCAGCTGTGCCGGCTGACCCACCCGACGCTGTCCGCGATGAGCCACGACGTGCACGGCTTCGGCGCGGACGTGGCGCGGACGCTGTTCGGGGTGATCACGGGAGAGGGCCCGGGGTCGCATCCGGTGACGACGCCGGTACTTACCCCACGGGGCTCGACGGCACCTCCGCGCCCGCGGTGAGCACCGCCGCGGCGGGTGGATACGGTGTGACCTTCGCCGCTCCCCTCCCCGGGACTGGGCAGCATGGTTACCCGTAAGTAGCATGAGGGGTGAGCGCACGCTCAGGCGTGTGCGTCGCGCAGCAGTGCCACCCCGCATCTGGAGGAGAGCCATCGTGCCTCGTACCGTCAGGGACGTCGTCTTCGTCGACGGCGTCCGTACCCCGTTCGGCAAGGCGGGCCCGAAGGGCATCTACCACGAGACCCGCGCCGACGATCTCGTCGTGAAGGCCATCCGGGAGCTGCTGCGCCGCAACCCCGGTCTCGACCCGAAGAAGATCGACGAGGTGGCCGTCGCCGCGACCACGCAGATCGGCGACCAGGGCCTGACCATCGGCCGTACCGCCGGTATCCTGGCCGGTCTGCCGACCTCCGTGCCCGGCTACTCGATCGACCGCATGTGCGCGGGCGCGCTGACCGCCGTCACCACCACCGCGGGCTCCATCGCCTTCGGCGCGTACGACGCCGTCATCGCCGGTGGTGTCGAGCACATGGGCCGCCACCCGATGGGCGAGGGCGTCGACCCCAACCCGCGGTTCGTCAGCGAGAAGCTGGTCGACGAGTCCGCCCTGTTCATGGGCATGACGGCGGAGAACCTGCACGACCGCTACCCGCACATCACCAAGCAGCGCGCCGACGAGTACGCCGTGCGCTCGCAGGAGAAGGCGGCCAAGGCGTACGCGAACGGCAAGATCCAGGCCGACCTGGTGCCGATCTCGGTGCGCAACACCAACGCGGAGGTCGGTGAGACGGGCTGGGGCCTGGTCACCGCCGACGAGCCGATGCGTCCGGGCACCACGCTGGAGAACCTGGCGAACCTGAAGACCCCGTTCCGTGTCCACGGCCGGGTCACCGCCGGTAACGCGGCCGGTCTGAACGACGGCGCCACCGCCTCGATCATCGCGAGCGAGGACTTCGCCCGCGAGAACGGCCTGCCGGTCAAGATGCGCCTGGTCTCGTACGCCTTCGCGGGTGTCGAGCCCGAGGTGATGGGCTACGGCCCGATCCCGGCGACCGAGAAGGCCCTCGCCAAGGCGGGCCTGTCGATCGAGGACATCAACCTCTTCGAGATCAACGAGGCGTTCGCCGTCCAGGTCCTGGCCTTCCTGGACCACTACGGCATCGCCGACGACGACGCGCGCGTCAACCAGTACGGCGGCGCCATCGCGTTCGGCCACCCGCTGGCCTCCTCCGGCGTGCGGCTGATGACGCAGCTGGCCCGCCAGTTCGAGGAGCAGCCGGAGGTCCGCTACGGCCTCACCACCATGTGCGTCGGCTTCGGCATGGGCGCCACGGTGATCTGGGAGAACCCGCACCACAAGGACGCCGGAGGCGACAAGTGAGCACCGCTGAACTCCTCAAGGGCGCGGCCGAGCTGTTCCCCGACGAGGTCGTGACCTCGGCGCACGTACGCCACCTCGACCTGCCCTTCGGCGCGGGGCGCTTCGCGCTCATCACGCTCGACAACGGCCTGGACCACACCAAGCCGACCACCTTCGGACCGCAGTCGCTGGCGAACCTGAACGCCGCCGTCGACCAGGTCGAGAAGGAGGCCGCGGCCGGTGAGATCGTCGGCGCCGGCATCACCGGCAAGCCGTTCATCTTCGCGGTCGGCGCCGACCTCAAGGGCGTCGAGCTGTTGAAGCAGCACGACCACGCGCTCGCCATCGGCAAGGGCGGCCACGAGGTCTTCAAGCGCCTGTCGGGCCTCGCGGTCCCGACCTTCGCGTACTACAACGGTGCCGCGATGGGCGGCGGCGTCGAGGTCGGCCTGCACTGCACGTACCGCACGGTCTCCGCCGCGCTGCCCGCCTTCTCGCTGCCCGAGGTCTTCCTCGGTCTGGTCCCCGGCTGGGGCGGCTGCACCCTGCTGCCGAACCTGATCGGCGCCGACAACGCCGTCTCGGTCATCATCGAGAACAGCCTGAACCAGAACAAGCAGCTCAAGGGCGCGCAGGTCTACGAGCTCGGGATCGCCGACGCGCTCTTCGAGGGCGCCGACTTCCTGGAGCAGTCGCTGATCTGGACGGCGTCCGTCCTCAAGGGCGAGATCGTCATCGAGCGCCCCGAGATCGACCGCGGCGAGGCCTGGGACCAGGCCGTCGCCAAGGGCCGCTTCATCGCCGACTCCAAGGTGCACGGCGCCGCCCCGGCCGCCTACCGCGCGCTCGACATCATCGCCGCGGCCAAGGACGGCGACCTCCAGAAGGGGTACGACGCCGAGGACCAGGCGCTCGCCGACCTGATCATGGGCGGCGAACTGCGCTCCGGCATCTACGCCTTCAACCTCGTCCAGAAGCGCGCCAAGCGCCCGGCGGGCGCGCCGGACAAGAACCTGGCCCGCCCGGTCACCAAGGTCGGCGTCGTCGGCGCAGGGCTGATGGCCTCGCAGCTGGCGCTGCTGTTCCTGCGCCGCCTGGAGGTGCCGGTCGTGCTGACCGACATCGACCAGGAGCGCGTCGACAAGGGCGTGGGCTACGTCCACGCCGAGATCGACAAGCTGCTGCTCAAGGGCCGCGTCAACCAGGACAAGGCCAACCGCCTCAAGGCGCTGGTCAGCGGTGTCCTGGACAAGGCCGAGGGCTTCTCGGACGCGGACTTCGTGATCGAGGCCGTCTTCGAGGAGATCGGCGTCAAGCAGCAGGTGTTCGCGGAGGTCGAGGCGGTCGCCCCGGCGCACGCGATCCTCGCCACCAACACCTCCTCGCTGTCGGTCTCCGAGATGGCGTCGAAGCTGAAGCACCCCGAGCGGGTCGTCGGCTTCCACTTCTTCAACCCGGTCGCGATCCTCCCGCTCCTGGAGATCGTCCGCGGTGAGCAGACCGACGACGCGGCGCTGGCCACGGCCTTCGGTGTCGCCAAGAAGCTGAAGAAGACCGCGGTGCTGGTGAAGGACGCCCCGGCGTTCGTCGTCAACCGCATCCTCACCCGCTTCATGGGCGAGATCCAGAACGTCATCGACGAGGGCACCCCGGTCGAGGTCGCCGAGAAGGCCGTCGAGCCGCTCGGTCTGCCGATGTCCCCGCTGGTGCTCCTGGAACTGGTCGGCCCCGCGATCGGCCTGCACGTCTCGGAGACCCTCAACCGGGCCTTCCCGGACCGCTTCACGGTCTCCCCGAACCTGGCGGCCGTCGTCAAGGCGGGCAAGCGCGGCTTCTACGTGTACGACAGCGGGAAGCCGGAGCTGGACCCGGAGGTCGCCGCGCTGCTGAAGCAGGGCGACACGGTCCTCACCGAGGAGCAGGTGCGCGAGCGGGTGCTCGGCGCCGTCACCCAGGAGATCGGGCTGATGCTCGACGAGGGTGTCGTCGCCGAGGCCCAGGACATCGACCTCTGCCTGATCACCGGTGCCGGCTGGCCCTTCCACCTGGGCGGCATCACGCCGTACCTGGACCGCGAGGGCGTCTCGGAGCGGGTGAACGGCAAGAAGTTCCTGGCCCCGGGCGTGGCGAGCGTCCCGGCGTAAGCACCGTCCGCATACGGATGCCCGGCACGCCTCACGGTGTGCCGGGCATTTGTGTGCCGGGCATCCGTGTGCCGGGGGCTCACACCTGCCGCCACGCCTCCAGCGCGAGCCCCGGCTCGTCCTTGCGGCGGGCGAGGTACAGCTCGCCCGCCGGGGTGAGGCTCGCCGCGACGACCCGGCCCTCCTCGTCCTCGGCCAGCGCGACCCGGGCGTCCGCCGGGAGCTGCGGGCCCGACTCGGTCCACCAGGCGCCGGCCGTCTCCTGCTCGGTGGGGAAGGCGGCGAAGGCGACCCGGCCGCTCGCCGAGCGCTGGGCGAGCAACGTGCAGTCGTGGCCGTCCAGTTCGCAGCGGACCGCCGCCACGGGTCCGGGTCCCGCGCTCGCGATCACGGGGGCGGGTTCGGCTCCCGGGCGCCAGACGCGCAGATCGCCCGAGGTGTCGGTGAAGAACAGGCTGGTGCGCTCCGGCGAGGTGGCCAGCGCCCGGAGCGTGCCGGGCCGTACCGGCGTCTCCATGGCCTCGTCGAGGACCGGCGGCTGTCCGGGCGCCTCCTGCCGCCAGTGCAGGATCGCGCCGGGGACCGCCGCGTACAGCTCGACCAGTCCCGATTCGCCGGTCACGGCCGCCAGGTCCTCGTGGACCTCGCTGCCCTTGAGGTCGCGCCAGGGGCCCCAGCCGCCCTTCTCCTTCTGGCCGAGCATGCTCACCCCGCCGCCGCCGTTGCGCACGAAGACATGGGCGCGGCCCTGCGCGTCGACCGTGACCGCCGGGGCGCCGGTGCGGTCGCCCTTCTTGTTCGGGTGGCCGAGCGGGGTCCAGTCCAGGGCGGCGAGCCGGGGCCGGAAGTGGGTGGAGTGCACCAGGCCGGACTCGCCCGCCGCGGTGGGGCGCCAGGCCACCAGGTGGGCGTAGCGGTCGGCGCCCTGGCCGACCGCGAGCACGGGGTGCAGGCGCTGGTCGCCGCCCACCGCCCGGGGCGGGTCCCAGGGGCCGCCGGGGCCGTGCTCGGCCCGGCAGAGGGCGGCGGCCTCCGTCGGCAGGTACGCGCTCAGCCTGCCGTCCCGTCCGCGCAGGAACCAGTTACCGTTCACGACCGTCGACACGCGCTCACTCTAGATCGGTGGCGGGGCGGACACCGGACCAGCCCCGGTCCCGGGGCCCCTTCTCTCACCGCAACCGGAACACACCGGTCAGCAGGGCGTGGTCGGACTCGGGGAACGTACGCGCCCGGCCCGTGACCGTGGCGAAGTGGCTGCGGTCGGCGAAGACGTAGTCGATCTTCCGGCCGCCGGCCGTGGGGCCGCCCCGCCGGTCGGCCTCGGTGAAGTACGGCGTGAGGAACCCGAGCGCCGGGGAGTCCGGCGGGGCGTTGAGGTCACCGGCGAGCACGACGCGCCGCCCGGCCGGCAGGTCGAGGAACCGGTCCCTGATCTCCCGCAGTTGGCCGGGGGCGCCGCCGTAGGCGTGGGCCGTGCACGCCGTGAGCGGTTCCCCCGCGAACTCGGTGTGGGCGCACAGCAGTCCGCGGCGCACGTCGACGGTCCGGCCGCCGCCCGTGTACGTCTCGCCGCCGGTGTGCGTGAACGCTTGGAAGTCCTGTACGTCGTCGGGCACGTTCCGGCGGCTGAGCACGGCCTCGCCGAACCGGCCGCCGGGCCCGCAGTTCGGCACGTTGTCCTGGAAGGAGGCGTAGGTGCCGTCCATCCGCCAGCCCGCTCCGGCCAGCCGTTCCTTCAGGGCGGCGTACTGGGTCAGGCAGATCTCGTTGACGGTGAGGATGTCGGGCCGGAACTTCCGGGCCCGCGCCGTGACGCGCTCGATGGACGTACCGGCTCCGGATCCCCCCGCGTTCCAGGTGCAGTGGGCGGCGGCCCCGCACAGGTTGTACTGCATGACGCGCAGGTGGCGCGGGGCCGCCGGGGCGGCGTCGCCCGAACCCTCGGGGGCGGACACGGCAAGCACCGTGAGCACCGCCGCCACGAGGAAGGCCGCGGTGCCCCACACGAACACTCCGGTACGCGTCACCCGTCCAAGGTGACGGGAATTCACCGGGTGCGCCAGGGTCCCGGCGGAGCGCCCACCGACGGCGAGAGCTGACGGCGGACGTGGAGCCTGCCGTCCGTGCCGACGACGGCCGTGACGACGGCGCCCGCCGCGTCGTACGCGAGCACCGGGGCCTGCGCGAACATCCCGCCGGACTCGCGCCAGTGGGTGCCGGAGACGTTCTTGTCCCGGTCGGGCAGGGACGCCACGAGCCGGCCGCGGCTGCCCCGGTGCGCGAGGTACGCCTCCCGGGCGCCGCGCTCGGGTGCCCACAGGGCGGCGACGGCGCCGGTGCCGCCGTGGCCGCCGAGGCCCGCCCCGGAGCCGGGCCAGCGCCCGTCGGGGTGCTGGCGGTAGGCCATCACCTGCCCGGTGCCCGCCTGACGGAAGTACAGGCAGGTCCGGCCCTCGCCGGAGTCGACCGCGGTGATCCCGCCGGTCGCGGGCCTGCCGGTCCTCAGGGTGTCGTCGAGCACGAAGGGGCCGCCGCTCTCCTGCTGGTACCAGCGCCAGACGGTGTTCTTGCCCGGTACGTACAGCTCCACGGTGCCGTGCCCGGTGGTCAGGGCCGTGCCCGCGTCCTGCACGAAAGAGCCGCCGAGGTGCTGCCAGGGCGTCCACGAGCCGTCGGTGTCGCGGCGGCGCAGGCTGACGCCCTGCGCGAAGTCACGGACGAACACGTACAGCCGGCCCTCCGCGTCGACCGCGGCCGAGGGCACCCCGGCCTCCCGCTGGCGCCGCCCGTCGCCGTGCGCCCAGTCGGGGTTCTCCAGGGTCCGCCAGCCGCTGAAGCCGCCGCCGTCCGCGTCCTGCACGGTGTGCACGACGTCGACGGTGACCCCGCCGCCGACGACCGGCTGGCGCCGCAGCCCGACGAGTTCGCCGGGACCGCCGGGCACGCCCGTGACGGCGACGGTGGGCGAGAGCCAGCCGTCGCCGAGGACGTACGGGCCCTTCCACTCGCCGCTCGCGGGTCCCGTCTCGGTCCAGAAGGCGAGCCGCCCGGCCAGCGTCCCGAAGGCGTTGAGCCGGCCGCCGGGCCCGAGCCGCAGCCAGCCGGCCGTCGGCGAGTAGCGGTAGGCGGCGCTGCGCATGTGCGTGCTGCGGTACGGGTCCGGGCCGAGCTGCCGGTCGCCGCACCGCTCGCAGGTGCCGTGCGGGCAGCTCGGCGGCGCGTCGAGACCGGCGTACGTGGCGAGGTACTCGCCCTTCTCGGTGACCGCGGCCGGGTCCAGGTTGTAGCCCCAGAAGCGGTTGGCGTAGGCGCGGTAGTGCTCGACGACCGGGTTGTGCCCGGCCTCGCGGTGCCGGAGCAGGGCGGCGAGGACGAACTCGGCGGTGGCGGTGTGGTCGGCGTGGTCGGAGCAGACGAACTCCTCCTTGCCGCCGTCGTGTTCGGGGTCGGGGTCCATGGTCCGCACCGTGGTCGGGCGGGTGTGGGCGAGCAGCGCGGTCAGCGCGGCGACGACCTGTTCGCGGGTGATGTGCTGCGTCTCGCCGACGGTGCAGCCGCGCACGGGCAGTGTCGCCTGGGTGCGCGAGGTGCCGTCCCACAGCTCGTGCAGGCGGGTGCGGGTGCCCCGCTCGGTGGGCGCGCCCTGGTGGAGCTGGAGGAAGTACAGGCACACGCCGTCCGTCTCCTGGAGCGTGAACCGCTCGGCGGCGAAGCCGGGTACGAGGTCGACGGGCTCGCGCCGCCAGGGGCTGTTGCGGTCGCCGGTCGCCATGCGGGCGTAGGCGGCGCGCAGGCCGCAGCCGCGTGCGGTGCTGTAGCCCGCGAAGTCGGGCGGGACGGCGCCGCGCGCGGGGTCGTCGGTGTCGGCGTTGACGCCGTCGCCCTCGCCCGCGGTGAGCACCACCGTGGTCACCCGGTCCCCGTCCTGGAGGGAGCGGACCAGGTCGGGGTTCATGAAGTACAGGTCGTCGTCCTGGTGGGCGACGACGTGCAGGACGCTGCGGTCCGCCGGGGTCGCGTTCACCGGTCCACCACGTTCATCGCCATCGCTCCCGAGGCCGAGCAGTAGGGCCGTACCCACACCGGGCGGGCCGGGTGGAAGACGGCGTAGGCGGAGGGTTCGTCGCCGACCAGGGGCAGCGACGGGTAGCCGTAGGCGCCCTTGACGTCGGGGAAGTCCTCCAGCAGGTGGCAGACGCGCACCTTGCGCCGGTCGGCCGGGTCCGGCTGGAGCCACCAGTCCCAGTCCTCCCAGCGCTCCAGGCGGTGGTCGACGACGTGGCGCACGGGCGCCTCGGCGCGGAAGCCCTGGCGGCCGAGGACCTGCACGGGCACCGTGAAGTCCTTCGTGTGCCGGCCGCGGCGGCTGACCACGAAGAGCGCGCCGGGTTCGAGCCGGCGTTCCGCGCAGAAGACGCCCTCCAGGCGGATGCCGGTGTCGGTGACCTCCACGCGGGTGCATTCGGCGTGCTCCTGGCGCAGCACCGTACGCAGCATCAGCCGGCCGTTGGGCTGGGCGTAGGGCAGGTTCCAGCCGACGGAGCGGGTCGCCGGGCGGTCGATCAGCCGGGCGCGGGCGTCGATGAGCGCGCGGGTGTCGCGGATGCCCGCCTTCATGTGCACGGCGGCCGACTTCGGCGCGCGCATGGCGACCTGCCAGCGTCCGTCGCCGAGTTCGTCGAGGGCGGAGGGGGTGAGCGCCGCGGTGTAGCGGGTGCCTCCGTTGTCGAGGTTCTTCCGTACGGTACGCAGCGGCATCTCGGGGCGGGCGTCCCCGTCGGAGGGCTTGTGGCGGAGCACGAACTGCCAGCGCCGGCGGCCCTCGCCGGGGCCGTCGGCGCTGAACCGCAGCCAGCCCGCGTCGTCGGCGGTGACGTCGACGGTGGCCGCGCCGATCGCCACGGGGGGCACGGTGACCTGGGCGGTGGCGGTCTCGCGGGGTCCGGCGGGCGGGCGGTAGCCGCGCTCGCCCGCGGCGCGGCGGCGGGCGGCGTCCGCGAAGAGTTCCAGGTAGCGGCCGGCGACGGCCGCGGGGTCGTAGCGGGCGGCGTTGCGCAGCGCGGCGGCCCCCATGTCGCGGCGCAGTGCCTCGTCGCCCATCAGCCGGCGCAGTCCCCAGGCGATGGCGTCGACGTCGCCGTTGGGGACCAGGAAGCCGTCCTCGCCGTCGCGCAGGATCTCCCGGGGGCCCACGGGGCAGTCGGTGGAGACGACGGGCAGGCCGCAGCGCATCGCCTCGACGAGCGTCATGCCGAAGGACTCGGCGCTGGAGGTGACGGCCGCGATGGAGCCCTTGGCCCATTCGGACTCGATGGGCGAGAAGCCGCCCATGAGCAGCGCCCGGCCCGCGAGGCCGAGTTCGCTCACCAGGGCGCGCAGCTTGCCGGCCTCGCCGCCGTCGCCGTAGATGCGCAGCTGCCAGTCGGGGAACTCCTCGGCGAGCAGGCCGAAGGCGCGGATGAGCAGGTCGTAGCGTTTGATGTGGTGCATGCGGCCCGCGCTGACGACGACCTTGTGGGCGCAGTCGGAGGGGGCGACGGCGGGCTGGGGCACGCTGTTGGGGATGCCGACGACGGGGATCCCGGCGATCGGGGTGTTCTCCTGGAAGGAGCGCGCGTCGGCCTCGGTGACGGTGGTGATGGCGTCGAGCCGCGGGTAGACCCGGGCCATCTCGGCGCGTACGGCGGGCGGGATGGCCAGGTGGGTCATGTGTTCCTGGGCGACGCGCAGGGCACCGTCGCGGGTGTGCGCGGCGACGAAGAGGTTGAGGCTGGGCCGGGTGCCGACCACGACGTCGGCGTCCGTCCGCTGGAGCTCGCGGATGATCCGCCCGTCGGTGAACCTGCTGTACTGCGCGGAGAACTCCTCCTGGCGCGGCACCACTTCGCTGGGTTCGTCGCTGCCCGCGGCGGAGCGGTCGGCGGAGCCGGGGCGCAGGTCGACCAGGGCCCGCACGGTGATGCGCGGGGAGATCTCGAACTTGGTCGCGGTGGCGCGCCGGAAGACCGAGACGATCTCCACGTCGTGCCGGACGGCGAGCGCCTCGGCCAGGTTGATGACCGTGCGGTTGGTGCCGCCGATGCCGTAGATGTTGTTGATCAGGAAGGAGATCTTCACCGGACCTCGCCCGCCTTGCGCTCGAAGGGACTGGGGACCGGGTAGTACGAGTCGAGGAACCCGGAGAGCATCGCGGTCTGGCGCTCGGTGTCGTGGCCGTCGGAGAGCGTGTCGTTGATGCAGAACGCCTTGCGGTCGCGGCGGGCCAGCAGGATGCCGAGCCGCCGCTGGATCTCGGGCCTGGCGAGGTCGAGATAGGCGAAGCTGATGGTGGAGGGCACGGCCCGGCCGGTGAAGTACGCGTAGTAGTGGTACAGCGAGGACGGGATCGAGATGTCGGTGGCGCTGCGGAACCGGCTGAGCGAGGTCGCCCGGTGCACGTCGGCGTACTCGTGCTCGATCTCCGCGAGGACGCTGCGGCGCAGGGCGTAGGGGGCGTGCCGGAGCTTCTGGACGATGGCCGAGCCGAAGTGGTCCAGGATGATCCGGCGGTTGTTCTTGCCCGCCGCGTCGACGGGGCGGTCCCCGAGGGTGAGGTCCCAGCGGGGCACCTGGGACGGGGAGAGGAACGTACGGGTCATGCCGTTGGAGAGGAAGAAGTCCTGCGGGGTGACGGGGGCGCCGAGGAACATGTCGTCGTTGAAGTAGAGGAAGTGCTCGGAGAGGCCCTTGATGTGGTGCAGGCGGCTCTCGATGGCGTGCGAGTTGAAGGTGGGCAGCGCGGCGGGGTCGTCGAAGATCTCGGAGTGGTCGACGACGGTGATGCGGGGGTGGCGGTCGGCGAGCCAGGCCGGGCGCTGACGGTCCGTCACCAGGTAGACGTGGCGCACCCAGGGGGCGTGCTGTTCGAGGGCGCGCAGCGAGTAGCGCAGTTCGTCGCGGCTGATGTAGCGGGCGGCGTTGGCTGACTCGGTGTGGTAGCCGCCGGGTCCGTACGCGCCGCGCCGCCGCTGCCACGCGGGGTCGTTGCCGTCGACCCAGGTGTAGACGACGTCGATCGGGAAGCGCACGTCCTCGGGCAGCGCCTCGGCGCAGGGGCGGATGGTGCGCACCGCGCGGGTGCGGCGGGTGTGCAGGGCGGCGAAGCCGGTGAGGCGGCTGACCGGGACGGTGACACGTGGCTCGTCGACGGCGACGTCCTCGGTGACCCGGTTGGGGCGCGGTGCCACCAGGCGCCCGTCCTCGGGCCGCCAGAACTCCAGGTCGCAGCCGTAGTCCAGGCCGAGGACCAGGGATCCGGCCGGGTCGCTCCAGACCATGCCGACGCGCAGCACGGCGGCCTCGCGTGCGAGGTGCCGGGCGCGGCGCGAGCCGGACAGCGCCGGCCGGCCGGTCGCGGCGTCGCCGTGGCAGGCGCTCAGATAGACGGGTCCGGTGCGCGCGGCGGAGTCCAGGGCGGTGCGGACCCGGTCCCGGTCGGCCTCGGCGACCGCGAGGCAGGAGCGGAAGTCGGAGTTGCCGCGGATCGCGAAGTAGTCGACGCCCGCCTCCTCCAGCAGGCTCACCACGAGTTCGAGGTTGGCCTCGCGCAGGCCCAGCGGTGACACGGTCGGCCGGACCAGGGCGATCCGCTCGCCGCGCCCGGCGAGCGCGGCGAGCCGTTCGTCCGCCCGGAACAGGTGCGGCCAGCGGCGGCGGGCCCGCAGGCCGCGCAGCGCCCGGCCGCCCAGGCTGAGGGTCTGGAGCCGGCGCAGCAGTTGTTTGAGCGCGGTGCGCAGCCGGGCCGGTACGCGGCGGGCGATCCGGCGCCGGAGCCGGGCGGGGACGAGGGTGCGGTAGGCGCCGACCGCTGCGGTCGCCTCGGCGTTGGCGGCGCTCATGAGCGGGTGTCCGGCGTCTCGGGTGCCTGGTGTTCGAAGACGCAGGGCACGGGCAGGTAGCGGCGCAGGAAGCCGAGGACGGCTTTGGTGCCGCCTCCGCCGAGGGCTTCCTGGGAGCCGAGGCCGAAGAGCTGGAGCTGCTGGGTGTCCCGGCGCACCAGCAGCCGTTCGAGGCGGTGGGCGATGCCGGGCAGTGCGGCGTGCAGCGCGGCGGTTGCCTCGCCGGAGGGGTCGGCGAGCCCGGCGACGTACCCGTAGTGGTGGGCCACCCCGTCCATGGGGTGGGTGCCGGGCACGGCGCGCAGCAGTTGCCCGTCGGCGGCCCGCGGGGGCTGGACGCCGGTCGCGGCGAGCCGGGCGAGGGCTTCGAGGCGGTAGGGCTGGGGGCCGTCGGCGTAGCCGTGCGCGGTGACGCGTCCGGTCGCGGAGTAGGCGGCGCGGGTCCAGGGGGCGAAGGACTCCTCGGCGGTCCAGGGGCCGCGCCGGGGGCGGGTCTGGCCGTGCGGGGTGAAGTAGTCGAAGGGGCGGACCGGGCGGGTGAGCAGGGCGCCGGGGCGCAGCAGCAGGAAGTTGTCCGCGAGGTCGGGCACCTGGTGCAGGGCCGGGTCGGCGCCGGGCTGCACGGGCACCACGCTGAGCCGTTCGCCGGCCCGCAGCCAGGACGGTACGGGGGCCTCGGCGAGGACGTGGACGACGTCGGTCCAGGGTGCGTACTGGTGCACCGAGCGCAGTGCGGCGCGCAGCAGTTCCTCGCCCCAGTCCGTCGGGTGCCTAAAGAGCAGGACGGCGTCGACGGGGAAGGTGATCTCTTCGAGCCTGGCGATGTCGAAGTCCTCCAGCGTGATCGTCGGCTCCAGGTCGCCGTCGATGTCGCAGTAGCCGGAGAGCCGGTCGAGGCCGATCTCGATGCCGAGGGCGTCGCGCGGGACGGCGCGCTGCACCCGGTTGGGGCGCGGCCCGGTCAGCCGTTCCTCGGGGAGGTCGGTGTTGACGGTCCAGAACTCGATCTCGATGCCCTGGTCCTCGCCGACCCACAGGTTCTGGGTGGGGTCGGTGCGCAGCCAGGTGAGGCGGACCACCCGGGCCTTGCCGTAGTGCTTCCACGCCTTCACGTGGCTGCCGGGGACGGCCTGGGTGTCGCTGTTCGCCGGGGAGACGGAGACGACATAGCCGGTGTGCTCTTCGAGCAACGCGCGTAGCGCCCGGCGGACGGCGCCCTTGTCGCGCTGTTCGACGGCCAGGCAGATCCGGCGGTCGTCGAGCGCGGGGACGGCGAACCAGGGGATGTCGGCGGCGTCGAGCGCGTGCGTGACGAGGTCGTGGTCGAGGCGGCGGGCCCGGTCGACGGAGAGTCCGGTGTGCACGTGCCCGATCCGGCCGTCGGGCGCGGTGACCCGGCGCTCGGAGTGCCCGAACTCCGCCCTGCGGACACGGCGCAGGGCCCGCCGGTGCAGCCTGGCCTCGCGGCGGCCGAGCGTGCGGGCGAGGCCGCGCTTGACCTTGCGGCGGACCCGGACGGGTACGGTGCCGGCCGCGGCGGAGCGCACCGGGCGGGGGACGAGCCGCTGGTAGACGTGGGACGCGGAGCTCAGCGACGTCGAGTCGGACACGTCAGGAACTCCGTTTCATCGCTCGTGCGGGCTGGGGGTCGGGAAGTAGGCGTCGAGGAAGCCGTCGAGCAGTTCCTGCTGGGCCTCGATGTCCTCGGGGGTGGAGAAGGCGTCGTTGAGACAGAAGGAGTCCTGGTTGCGGCCGTCGAGGAGCCGTTGCAGCCGGTCCGCGAGGTCGGGGACGGCCAGTTGCAGATAGGTGAAGGGCATCGAGCCGGGCTGGGCGCGGCCGGTGAGCGCGGCGTAGTACAGCGCGAAGGACGAGGTCGGCGACAGGTCCGTCATGGCGCGGAACCGGCTGGCGGAGGTGCGGGCCCAGGCCTCGGGGAAGTCGGCCTCGGCCTCCTCCATCGCGGAGCGGCGCAGCGCGTACGGGATGTGCTCCATGGGCTGGGTGATCACCCTGCCGAAACGTTTTTGCAAAAGCGCGCGGTTGTTCTTGCAGGCCGCGTCCACGGGGGTGTCGGTCTCGGCGACCGGGCCCTGCGGGATGCGGTTGCGGGAGGGGAAGTAGCGCGCGGTGCCGTTCGGGGTGAAGAAGGCGTGCGGCGCCACCGGGCGGCCCATGAACATATCGTCGTTGAAGTACAGGAAGTGCTCGGCCAGGCCCTCGATGTGGTGGAGCTGGCTCTCGATCGAGTGCGAGTTGAAGGTCGGCAGGTCCGCGGGGTTGCGGAAGATCTCGCGGTGGGTGGCGATGCGCAGCCCCGGCACGTCCTCGTCCAGCCACGCCGGCACCTGGTCGTCGGTGACGATGTAGATGTTCCGGATCCAGGGCGCGAACAGGTGCAGCGAGCGCACCGAGTAGCGCAGTTCGTCGCGGCTGATGAAGCGGGCGTCGCTGGCCGACTCGGCGTGGTAGACCTCGCCCTTCGCCTGCGCCTTGCGCTGCTTCCAGGCGGGGTCGTCGCCGTCCACCCAGGTGTAGACGGCGTCGACGGGGAAGGCGATGTCGTCGGCGCAGTTGACCAGGAACTCGGGGCGGGTGGCGAGCGCGGGCGCCAGGTGCGCCGGGGTCCAGTCGGAGACGAAGCGGCTGAAGAGCCGGGCCGCGCCCAGGACGTTCACGCCGTCGGCGGCGACCGCCCAGGTGGCGCGGTTGGCGCGGGGCGCGACGAGGTGGGTGCCGCGGCGCTGCCAGAACTCGACGGCACAGCCGTACTCGTGTCCGAGCAGCAGGTGGCGGCCGGGGTCGGTGCGGTACCAGCTCACCTGGACGACGGGCGCGGTGGCGACGTCCCGCCACGCCTTCGGGTCGCGGGTGGAGACGGGGCGGGCGGCGCGCGGGGCGTCCGGGTCGACGACGCTGAGGTGCCCCGGGTACTGGCCCAGGCCGCGGAAGACGGCGCCGAGCACCCGCTCGCGGTCCTCCTCGGCGACGGCGACGACGGTGCCGTGGTCGCCGGTGCCGCGGACCGCGAAGTGGCCGACGCCCGCGGCGTCGAGCAGCGCGGTCAGCGCGGACCGGTTCGCCTCGCGGGCGGCCAGCGGGGTCAGTCCCGGCTCGACGTAGACGTCGCCCCGCTCGGCGGTGACCGAGGCGTGGCCCGTCTGCGCGGAAGTCTGCCGCGGTGCTTCGGCGGCCGGCGCCGGGGCATGCCCGTGGACGCCCGCGGCCCGGTGGACGGCGGGTTCGGAAACGGTCGTCACGCCGGCTGCCCCCCACGGGCAGACGCATGCAGCGGCACAGCCACCCTCCCCTTCCTCGCCCCGGCCGGAACCGGCGACGAGACACTCTGCGGCCGCCCGCCCTCCAGCCCCCCGGCTCGAATCGGCGCCCGCACACTCGCCGGCCAGATCGCCGGCGTCAATCATTAAAAGTTTCAACCTTCACAGGTCTCGCACATCATTACTAGGCGATGCACAGCTGTCAACACCAGTCGCAAATGACAGAAAACACACAGGGAGTGACAGACCGAATGAACGGAAGGCGACGGTTCGGCAACGGGCGGGCGCCCGCCGTGTCCGGACATCGGTTTATAGTTCACCCACATCGCGGCAGTCGAGCCGCGCGGGCCCGGCCTCTCCCCCCACTCGTGCCCTGACCCCGTTGGAACCCAAGGCACCGAGCCGGCAGCGAGAGAGGAACCCGAGGCATGACGCACGCCCCGACGGACACCGAGCCGGGACCCCGCCGAGCCCGGAGAGCACCGTCGAACCGGCGGGCCAAGGCACCGCGCGGCCGCCGCCGGGTGTGGCGCTGGGTCGGCCTGAGCCTCGTCGTGCTGCTGCTCGCGGCCGGCGGCACGGGCTGGTGGATGTACCAGAACCTGAACTCCAACATCTCCGACGTCGACATCGACAAGGCGCTCGGCGACGACCGGCCCGGGAAGCTGCCCACCAGCGGCCAGAACCTGCTGATACTCGGCTCCGACTCGCGCTCGGGCGCCAACGCCGCCCTGAAGACCGGCAACGTCAGCGGCGCCCGCTCCGACACCGCGCTGATGGTGCACATCCCCGAGGGACGCACCCGCGCCACCGCCGTCAGCATCCCCCGCGACACCCTGGTCACCCGCCCCGCCTGCACTACCGCCTCGGGTGAGAAGCTGCCCGAGGCCAAGCGCGTGATGTTCAACTCGGTCTACTCGTCCGGCGGCCCGGCCTGCGTGGTCAAGACCGTCGAGTCGGTCTCCGGCATCCGCATGGACCACTACATGGAGATCGACTTCGCCGGCTTCAAGGACCTCGTGGACGCGCTCGGCGGAGTGTCCGTGACCCTCGACGAGGACATCAAGGACACCAAGAGCGGCCTCGACCTGGCCAAGGGCACCCACCGCCTGGACGGCACCGACTCGCTCGCCCTCGTGCGCACCCGCTACGGCTACGGCGACGGCAGCGACCTCGGACGCATCGGCCTCCAGCAGAAGTTCATGCTCGCCGTCCTCGCCGAGATCAAGCGCCAGGACGTCCTGGGCAGCCCCACGAAGCTGTACGGCATCGCCAGCTCCGCCACCAAGTCGCTGACCACCGACTCCGGTCTGGGCTCGCTCACCAAGCTCGCCCAGTACGGCGGCAGCCTGAAGGCCATCGACCCGTCAAGTATGGAGACGATCATGCTGCCGGTGCGGTACGACACCGAGGACCCCAACCGGGTCGTCGCGGCCGAGCCGCAGGCCGGGCAGTTGTGGAAGGCCCTGCGCACCGACACGACGATCCCCGAGTCGGCCAAGAAGTCGCCCGCCACCGGCGGTTCGCAGTCCTGACACGTGCCAGCGGGCCGGGGTCCGCGCGGACCCCGGCCTGCTTTTCGGCGGTACGGCCTCAGACGCGCGTCGAGGGCGCCATGACCAGCCCCGGCTCGTCCTTCTGCCGGGCGACGTAGAGCGCTCCGTCCGCGCCGAGCAGCGCGAGCACCACCCGGCCGCGGGCGTCGAGCGCCAGCGCGGGCCCGCCCACGCAGCGCTCGCCGGTCGGCGACCACCAGAGCCCGGCCTGCTCGTTCTCGGTACCGCCGACGGCGAGCTGCACCTGCCCCTCGTGGTCCCGGTGGGCGAGGACGGTGCAGTCGTAGCCGTCGAGCGCGGCGCGCAGCGCGGTCACGGGATCCCCGGCCGGGGCGCCGCCCAGCGGCAGCACCCAGCCGCCGGGGCGGTGCGCGACGAGCTGTCCGGTGGCCGGGTCGGTCCAGTAGAAGGTGGCCCGGCCGGGCGCGGTCTCCAGGACCGAGGCCGAGCGCGGTGTCAGTACGACGGGGATGTTCGGGTCCTGCCGGAAGTCGCCGTCCGGCTCGGACTGGAGCCACCGCATGGCGTCGTTCTCACCACCCGCCAGCACCTCGATGCGACCGGAGGCGTGGGCGACGACGGCGAGCCCGTCCCGCACCCGGCTGCCCTTGAGGTCGGCCCACGCCTCCCACTTTCCGGTGGGCGACTCGCGGCGCATCATCAGCCCGCCGCCCGCGTTGCGCGCGAAGACGTGCACCCGGCCCGACGCGCTGACCGCGCCCACGGGCACCCCGAAACGCGCGGCCTTCTCCCGGTCCTTGTGCGGATTGCCGAGCGAGCGCCACTCGGTGACCGGCCGCCCGGTCTGGTACTGGATGGCGTGCACGATGTCGACCGCGGGCGGCCCGTCGCCCTTGGCCACGGAGCGGCGGCCGAGGAAGTGCACATAGGTGTCGGCGCCCCGGGCCACCGACAGATCGGTCAGATGCGGCACCGGGAAGAGCTCGGGCCCCGTCCAGCGCGGGCCGCCCGGCCGCTCCTCGGTCCAGCGCAACAGGCCCGCACGGGTGCGGGCGTACGCGGTGAACCTGCCGTCCTTGCCCAGCGTGAGCCACGGGCCGCCGAGGGTCGCCTCGGCCGCGTACCGCTCGGCGTTGTCGTCAGCGACGGCCGCGGCCGTCGCTCTCCCCCGGGCGGCGCCGCGCCCGGATCTGGTCCGCATGACGTGACCTGCCCCTTCTCATGACGCTCGGCGCGGCTCCCCTGCCGCCTCCGCGTACGGTCACGCGGGGGCCGAGCGCGTTCCATCATAAGATGAACGTTCTACGAACGACGTGTGATGTCGGCGTGCCGTGCGACCCTGACGGCATGGACGACTCCGCCGCCTCCACCGGTCCCGCCGCCCCGGCCGCCTCCGCCGATCCGCTGCTCGTGATCGTCGACGCCGCCAATGTCGTGGGCTCCGTCCCGGACGGCTGGTGGCGCGACCGCAGAGGCGCCGCCGAGCGGCTGCGGGACCGGCTCGCCCGCGACGGACTGCCGGGGCACGCCGGACCCGTGGAGATCGTGCTCGTGGTGGAGGGCGCTGCCCGCGGGGTGACGGCGGTGCCGGGCGTACGGGTGGAGTCCGCGCCCGGCAGCGGCGACGACCGCATCGTGGAGCTGGCCGCCGCCCACCCGGACCGGGCGCGCCTGGTGGTGACGGCCGACCGGGAGCTGCGGCGCCGGGTGAGCGCGTCGGGGGCGGAGGTCACGGGGCCGCGGGCGGTACGGCAGGACGGCTGACCGGCCTGGGCCCCGGTGGGAGTCGGCCGCGGTCAGGACTTGGCGGCCTCCGCCGGCGTCCGGCCCCCCTGCGCCAGCCGGCTGTGGAAGCGCCCGTACAGGAAGTACACCAGGAAGCCGATCACCATCCAGATCGCGAACCGCAGCCAGGTCTCCGCCGGCAGGTTCAGCATCAGCCAGAGCGAGGCGAGGACCGACACGATCGGCACGAACGGCACCAGCGGGGTGCGGAAGGAACGGTGCAGGTCGGGCCGCTTCCTGCGGAGGATGATCACGCTGATCGCCACGACGATGAAGGCGAAGAGCGTGCCGATGTTCACCAGTTCCGCCAGTTCGCTGAGGCTGGTGAAGCCCGCGACGATCGCGATCACCACGCCGAGCAGGATGGTCGGCCGGTGCGGGGTGCGGAAGCGGGGGTGGACGCGGGAGAAGAACCGCGGCAGCAGCCCGTCCCGGCTCATCGCGAAGAACACCCGGGTCTGGCCGAGCAGCAGGATCATGCAGACGGTGGTGAGTCCGACCGCGGCGCCGAAGCTGATGACACCGGAGAAGAAGGGGTGCCCGGTGGCCTTGAAGGCGTCGGCGAGCGGCGCGTCCACGGAGAGCGCGCTGTACTTCTGCATGCCGGTGACGACGAGGGAGACGGCGACGTAGAGCACGGTGCAGATGAGCAGCGAGCCGAGGATGCCTCGGGGCATGTCCCGCTGCGGGTTGCGGGTCTCCTCGGCGGCGGTCGCGACGATGTCGAAGCCGATGAAGGCGAAGAACACGACCGAGGCGGCGGTGAAGATGCCCATCACACCGAAGTTCGAGGGCGCCCAGCCGAACATGAGCTGGATCAGCGGGGAGTCGAGACTGCCGCCGGCCTCCTGCGGCTGCGCCTTGGGGACGAAGGGCTTGTAGTTGTCGCCCTTGACGAAGAACGCGCCGGCGACGATCACGATCAGCACCACGGCCACCTTGATCGCGACCACGAGCGAGGTGATCCGCGCCGACAGCTTCATCCCGACGACGAGGATCGCGGTGAGCACCAGGACGAGCGCGGCGGCCAGGATGTCGAAGCCGAAGCCGTCGGCCCCGTCCCGGCTGCCGAGCGCGGCGGGCAGGTGCCAGCCCGCGTTGTCGAGCAGCGAACGGACGTAGCCCGACCAGCCGACGGCGACCACCGCCGTACCGAGGGCGAACTCCAGGACGAGGTCCCAGCCGATGATCCAGGCGGGCAGCTCACCGAGCGAGGCGTACGAGAACGTGTACGCCGATCCGGCGACCGGGACCGTGGACGCGAACTCCGCGTAGCACAGCGCGGCGAGGGCGCAGACGACACCGGCGACGACGAAGGCGAGGGAGACCGCGGGTCCCGCGTTCTCCTTGGCGACCTTGCCGGTGAGGACGAAGATGCCGGTGCCGATGACCACACCGACGCCGAAAACCGTGAGGTCGAGCGCGGACAGCGACTTCTTGAGCGCGTGTTCCGGTTCCTCGGTGTCCGAGATCGACTGCTCTACGTTCTTCGTCCTGAAGAGGGTGTTGCTCACGAACGTACCTCCCGCGCTTGTCGTCCTCGACATGATCGAGGGGGCTCTCGCTCCGCATGCCCCGACGCGGGGAAGTTCACGCAAACGGGCCGGTGCCGCCACCCGTACAGGGTGGCGGC